>JARRQQ010000006.1:0-19104 GCA_037381725.1 Sedimentisphaerales bacterium | reverse complement strand
CCGGCAGGTCGGTTGGGACGCCGTCAGAAAATCGTTCGAGCAAGTAGCTGAACTGGCCTCGGACGGGAAGATCGAACTGAAGGACCAGGTGGTCCGGGTCATCGGGGACGTGGCCTACGAAGTGGGCGTCGAGGGCGGACACCTCAAGCTCGCCGACAAGCAGGTCAGCATCGAGCATCGCGTCACCAACATTTATCAACGGCAAGAAGGAGCGTGGAGGATCATTCACCACCACACGGATACTTCTCCCGCGATGATAGATGCTATCAAGCGATTGCAGCCGGCGTCGGCGCAGGCAGGCAGATAAGCCGTCAAAGCAAGAACCTCGAGCGTCTCGAACGCGGTGAAGCGGGACATGAGTTTTTGGTTATGCCATTTTAGGCAAAGCCCTCATGCCCGGCTGAGGCGTTTGCCGGTAGATTAAGCATCGGCTTAGGAGTGGCAATGCAGTGATGCTGATAGAAGGACCGGCATGTTCATCGACTACGTGACGTTGATGCTGACCAATATGGTCGGCGGCCTGTTCGTCCTGGCGTTTTTTGTCTGGAAGGACATCGACAAGGAGGACAACCGCTTCTGGGCGCCCGCGTTTGCGTTGCCGGGCCTGATCGCGGTCGTGTGCGGCTTCGCCATGACGTTCAGTTGGCCCATCCCGAAGCCGTACAGCACCGCTTACGGCGAGACGTCGGTTCTGTTAGGCTCGCTCTTCCTGGCGGCGGCCTGGTCGCTCGCCAAAGGATGGCGGCTCTTCCCGTTAGGGATTTACGCCTTCTTCGCGGGCCTGGTGGGCGTGCTGATCGGGATTCGGATCATCGTGCTCGGCCTGACGAATATGCCCGTGCCGGTCGGCGTCACCTTCATCCTGACCGGTTCCGGCGGCATCTTCGCCGAGCTCATCATACTGACCCGCCGCACAATATGGCTGAGAATCCCCGCCGGCCTGGTCCTCATGGCCACCGCCCTCTTCTGGGGAGTAACCGCCTGCATGGCCTACTGGATGCACCTCGCGGCGACCCCCACTTAGCCACGAATCGACACGCCCGCGGATGCTCGATTCTCGATATTTGTCATTCTCCACAGGACGCCTTACGGCGCTGCGAACGTAGGAATCGACTTGCCAGATGGAGCCAACACAGAGCCTGCGGATAGGAAGATAGTCCATTCTTGGCGAGCTCCGTGCTTCTTTGTGCGTTCGTGGTGAAGATCCTTCTTTCTGCAACCTCTTTGTCAGAAACACGTTAACATTGTCGGCAAGACATCGGACGGTTACTTGTCAAGAAAAATGCGTAGTCACCACTGTTGACACGTTGATCCGTCCGGGGTACACAATGTGACGTTCTCAGGAGTGGGGACAAGTCTTTCGCGGTCGTATCAGCTTCTTCCCACGGACGGTGAATCTATATCTAGGAGGAGGTGGGCAATGAGCAAGTTGCAGTGGAAGCGGTCGCGGACGAGCATTACCATTTCGCCCATTGGAGCGGAACGGCCGTCGACCAAGGGAAGGTGACAAGCGCACTCGATCCTGAAACCACAGTCACTGTCGATGGAGACTACACTTTGACGGCCAATTTCGAGCTGGATAATTACACCCTGACGATATCATCCGTCGGAGGCGGTTCCGTGACGATGCCAGGCGAGGGTACCTTCACGTACGAACGCGGGACCTCGGTTGAGGTAGAGGCCACTGCGAAAGAAGGTTACTATTTCGCGGGGTGGACGGGGACGGCTGTGGACGACGGCAAGGTCGCAGACCCGACCAAGGCAGGCACGACCGTGCTCGTGGATGGAGACTACACTTTGGAGGCGCACTTCACTTTCGAGAACCACACCCTGAGCGTTTCGTCCACCGCCGGCGGGTCCGTCACCACACCGGGCGAGGGGGAATTCACCTACGGCGGCAATCTGCTCGGCTCGCTGGTGGCCACGCCGGACGAGCACTACCACTTCACGCATTGGAGCGGTTCAGCCGTGGATGCCTTCAAGGTGGGCCATTGGGATAATGCCAGTACGAGCGTGCTCGTAGATGGCGACTACACCGTGATGGCTAACTTCGCCATAGACACGCATACCTTAACGACGTCCTCGACCGCCGGCGGCTCCGTCACTACCCCAGGCGAGGAGACAAAAACGTACGATTACGGTGAGGTCGTGAGCCTCATAGCCACCGCCGAGGCCGGCTACCATTTCGTGAGTTGGACGGGTCCGGTGGCCGACCCGGAATCCGCCAGCACGACCGTTACGATCACCGGCGATCTCTCCGTCGAAGCCGTTTTCGAGATCGATCAGGACCCTCCGGCCAAGTGATTAGCGGATCAGAAAGCAACAACTGGCCCGGCCCCTCGTTCAAAGCCGAATCGAGGGACCGGGCCATACATGATGACACGTTCCAGCTATTCACGGATTGTTAGCTCGTCAGGGTGCTTGATGTCCGCTTTTGGGTTTTCACTCGTATTAGCTAAGACCCTTAACCTCCCATCCTGCGCGGTAGTCTTCGCGCACGAAACCATTGGCCTTGTCGGAGTTCGTAAAACGTAGACCCTCCGAATCCCAAAGCAGCCGCTGGCCGGGGACGCGCGACGCGATGACGCCTAACAGAACGGTTTCCGCTAACCGCCCGGCGTATGCAAACGAGCAATTCGTCTTGCGGTCACCCTTGATGGCATTCGTCCAGATCATGTAGTGGTCCATTCCCTTGAGGTTCGGCCGGTCAAGACCCCGGAAATTCTCCTTCGGGAACAGTTGCGGTCCGCCGCCGTGCGGGCACATCAGCACACCCTTGGTCCCGATGAACAGAGAACCGTTGGTGGGCAACTCGCGCGGCTTGCCCTTGTTTTTGCCCGTTTCCTGCACGCCCATCTGCGCCAATTCGCGCGGAGGCTTGCGGCCTCCGTCGTACCACTTGACGTTGATCGTGCCGTCTGTGTACCGCGTGCCCGGGAACTCATACGTGAGCGTTTCCTCGGTCGGAAACATCTCCGGCTTCGGTGCCGGGCCGTTGTATGCGACCCAGTTCGGAGCCGTCAATTCCAGCGACCAATAGACCGGGTCGATAATGTGACAACCCATATCGCCCAGCGCTCCGGCGCCGAAATCGTACCAGCCGCGCCACGAGAACGGCACGTACACGTCACGGTTACCCTTGTAGCCCGACGACTCCGGCCATTTCGCCTTGAAGGGCCGCTCGGGCGCAACACCCAGCCACTTGTCCCAGTCGAGCGTATCGGGAATCGGGTCCGAGCCGGCCGGGCGGTCGAGGCCTTGCGGCCAGATCGGGCGATTGGACCAGGTGTGGGCTTCCTTGACCTTGCCGATCACGCCCCGCTGAATCAGATCGACCACCATGCGATAGCCGACGCCGGAGTGGCCCTGGTTGCCCATCTGGGTCGCCACGCCAGCCCGCCGGGCGGCTAAGCGCAGTTGCCTCGCCTCATACACCGTGCGCGTCAGCGGCTTCTGCGTGTACGTGGCGAGTCCCATCGAAATAGCCGTCATGGTCACCGGTGCGTGCATGTGATCGGGCGTGGACACGGTGATGCCGTCGATGTTCTTAGCTTCCTTTTCTAACATCTTGCGCCAGTCCGTATAGAACTTGGCGTTCGGGAACTGTTTGCGTGTGGAGGCGGCCCGATTTTGATCGACGTCGCACAGGGCGACCATGATCTGGCCTTTCGAGGTCTCGCGAATGTCGCTGGCCCCTTTGCCACCGCATCCCACCCCGGCCAGCCGGACCTGATCGCCCGACGAAGCACGCACGAGGGCCGGGAACCAAATGGATTGAGACGCCACACCGGCCCCCAAAGCCGCGGTGGCTGTCTTGAGGAATTCACGACGTGATTGCCGTATCTGCTCGTATTTCAAAGCCATGTGGTATCTCCTTTCGAGTCTGTATCTCGTTACTGAAAATGTCGATCGGCTCCCTCACTGTACGCGTTGGACACAATGTTGTCAAGATCGGCGTTGCTTATCCACTAAGAACCAAATATCGACTTTGTGCCGCTTAAACTCAAAGGTTAAGCCGGTCTGTGCGCTCATATTGTCAAGTAGAGTCTTAATTCGATTCCGTTTCTCAACGGGATTCGTGATACGTCGAAGATAACTTGAGTTTAAGGTTGCATAAGTGAGATCAACGTTTTCACAAGGTGCAGTTTTGTCAACCATCGGCATTTCAATTCTATCTCCAATAACACGAATCAACTCTGCTACTGAATCAGCACCGCCGCCACCTCCTCTTCTTCTATCGTCGTTCGGATCGATGTAGAGATAGACACGCCGTCTTGATTTCTCATTCAAGGGTTTCAGGTTGAACGAACCGGTCACGACCACCGCCTCACGTTCGACGTTCCTTAGCTCGAACAAAACGGGACGCTGTAAGGCCTCGCTTAATAGCGGTGCTAAGGCACTGAGTTTCTGGGCAACGGGCTTTTCGTTACGAATGATCCAGTCGCCAGGTGACTTTGTCGCAAGTAATTCATCGGATATCGCGTATTCGTAACTTTTGAGCCCTATCACAAAAGAGAGCGTAATGCGAAGATCTCCTTTGATTCCCATGACCTCACCCCAATGCTCCAGAGCATTATCCCAACGAAAGACTAACATATCGGGCACGTGGCTGGCATTAGGACGTTTGTCTTGATAGTATTTTTGGCGTGACGGGTCGAAGGGTCGGGGAATTCGTTTCAGGATTTCATTGTCTTGCAGACGATACAATTTCTCAAAGGTAATGCGCCAGTGGGTATGGAGAGGTAAGATGCCAAGGTCCTTTGCCGCCAGGGCTTCTCTGAGTTGCTCAAGAGAAAAGCCCATAGACTGGATCTCATTCACATCCGTCAGAATGGGCCAGGGCAAACCAGAAACCCACCAATCACGGAGGTGGGCATTCACGTTATCAGCGAGTGTCCCGCAAGGCCATTTGATGTGATGGGAGTCAAGCCATGCCTTTGACGGCTCTCGTTTTTGCGGATCGGTTTGGATGAGCAGAACCGGCACATTGAGTTGAGCAAGTTGGTTCTGTTGAGTGATAAGCTCCTGAACAAATCGGCGTGAAGGCCGCTGACTGTAATCCCAGAAACAGATCAGGGCTGTTTTGTTTTGAAATGCCTTGACATCAAAATCCAAGTTCAGCTTGCCAAGATCGGGTAGAGGGACACGTTTTGGGGGCACTGTTTGATCTGCAAAGGCGGGACACACAATAAGCAGTAAGACGATTTGAGTACGCAGCGGGTGTCTGCTAATCATGGCTTATCCCTTTGAAATTCTCTACCCTTTACATAATATTCTATAGTCTCCTGCCAAGTCCACAAATAAGATATCCTCGAGCCGGTTTCCATGTATGACTCCAAGCCTGCCTGATTTTCCTTCCAATCGTCATTCGCCAATCGTAAATCGTCAATGACTATGTCTCCGCCACAAAGGAGAAGAAGATGAGTGTGAGGTCTCAGAGACTCTGATGTGTGGTCTCAAGAAAATAATAGTTGGCCGTCCCTCGTCTCCCCTGGTATCCAAAAACAGACGCCGAGCTTTGCGGGTGCGTTACGCGGCCTTTGGGGTGAGAGGATAGAATGTATGTTCGGTATTTCCGCCGTACATAACAATAAATTCGAGTTTGTGCTGGAGGCGTTAGCCCCAGCCGCTCAAACCATCAAGAAAAGTGCGAAAGTTTACAAGGCCATTCCGACCAGTATAGTTTGGAGCCGGGCTCCACATATGGATGGGCCTGTCCATTCTCAGTATCGTATCCCCAAATCCCGTTTGGTTCATTAGGTCTTCCCTTCGCATACACCTCACCCTGCAAGTGATAGAACCGGTTTGAACGCGCTCCGATATCAAAAACAACATCTGTATTTTGGCCAAACGCCTTTCTACGGAAAATGTAAGTCATGTAGAACGCGTTGTTATCACAATCACCTAATTCAATTGCCCAATTACAGTGGTCTAAGAAAAGACCATGAAAGCTATTGTGGCAACAGTTACCATGGACTTTTTCAGATTCGGTTATACCGTCAAGCCTAATACATGTTGCATTCGATGCTATTTGAATATTGGTGAACATGTTACCCATGAAATTATCATGTGCATAACTAGCCTTCGGCACAGCGAGTATGCCGTAAGCTTGGACCCTCATTATTCGTACATGTTCTACTATTCCGAATCTGAATCTGTCGAAGCCAATTCCAACATCGGCTTTTCCGTTGCCATCGATTGACAAGTCCTGGATACGCTGTGTTGTCACACCTAATTGTTTGATGACCGCACCACCAGGTGATGTCGGATCGTATAGAAGCCGAGTTACAGCTTGTGTACCTGGAGGAGTAGTGTCTGTATTTGTACTTTCAGACCCAGCGCCAATTATTGATACGTTGCTATTTATCACTAGCTCTGTAGTTATGCGATATGAACCAGGTGGAAGAAAAATAATGCCTCCAACTCCACAGTCTGTTATCGCTGCCCTTATGCTGTTGGTATCGTCATTTACTCCATCTCCAACAGCCCCAAAATCCTTTACATTAGTATATCCCGAAAGCGTCATTATGAGATCCCCCTTCTCTACTCAGAAGACTAGGGACAGCGATCTATTAGTGGCTGGGGAGAGTGCCCAGAAGATGATGACTGTCCCAACTGAACCCGTAACGCTGCCTCGCCTTGCCGAACCCGTAGTCTAATGGATTGCCGCCGCGGCAACCGCGTTAGGCTCGTTAGGCTCAGACTTGGATTCCTTCCCTTTACAGCCATTCAGCACAATCAGCCCGACCACCAAGAGGCTTGCCAGGAGAAGGGTAATCCTGAATTGTTTTGTTTTGCCATTCATTTTGTTTCCTTTGAAAGAAGATAATTGAGAAATCCGATTTCTGAGTTTATTTTCTCGACAAAGCCCATCTATCTCCCTAAAAACTCACGTCTTTACTTCCGTCTTCTGCTGCTTCCTCAAAGTTGTTGATCTATAGTATACCCTCGTTTTAGCCGGGAAGAAAGAAAAGATTGAAAGAAAGAGGACAGAATACAGGAGACTTGTTCGTGTCCCGTAGCTCGTGTCTCGTGGGTTGTGTCCGGGTACGGAGATTGCCACGGCCCTGCGGGCCTCGCAATGACCGCGAAAAACCGGCGTCGAGGGTCAAGTATCTTCCGAAAGGGACGCCTTGCGGCGGAGTACTCAACCTGCACAATATTCAATCGTCATTAGTCAATCCGTCAAACAGAACGCCGGACAAGTAGTCAATCGAAATATCGTCTCATTTCACCAAATGTCCGATTGTGGTCGAATGGCGTCTGGTAGTGCTAAAAACGGGATTTTTGGGGGGGACTTGACTTTTCTGTGGACTACGGCTATATCTTATAGGTGGCAACGTTACGTTCAATGGGCAGTGGTTCGTGCTGGCTTATCGGGGTGTTGTGCTAGGCTATCAGGTAATCTGGAGGTAGGGATCAGGGTGTCAGGCAGGTCGTGGCGTCCGGCCGGATTGGCGGGTTTTTCCGGAAACCCTGATACCTTGGTATCCATATCCTGGTACTCTGGTCGTCTGATATCCTTCTCCAGTAAACGGAGCGGGGGTCGATCCAGAATAAGATAGAATCCGGCGGAGCCAAAGGCGTTTTATGGCAGGGATGTTTGACAATAGTCTGGTCCTGCAGGTCCAGCAGGCCAGTGATATCGTGGACGTGATCGGCGAGCATGTCAGTCTGAAGCGGAGCGGCCGGGAAATGGTCGGACTGTGCCCGTTTCACGACGACCATAAGCCGAGCATGAACGTCAGCCCGACCAAGCAGATTTTCAAGTGCTTCGCCTGCGGGGTCGGGGGCGACGTCTTCAAATTCGTGCAAATGCGGGAGAATCTGACGTTTCCACAGGCTATCGAGCGCTTAGCTGAAAGGGCCAATATCAGGATTGAAAAGCGGCATAGGCCAAAGCCGGCACAGACCCAGGCGGGCGAGCCGGTCGAGGAGGTCGATCCGAACAGGCTGGCGAAGGCCAATGCCTGGGCGGCCAGAATCTTCCAGCAGAATCTTCAGGATGTGAATATAGGTAAAGTGGCCCGGGACTATCTCGCGGACAGGAAGATCAACGACGAGAGCATCAAGAAGTGGCAGCTTGGCTTGTCTTCTCCGACGCAGGACGGACTTATCAATGCAGCTAAGGCCGAGAATGGATCGCTCAAGCTGCTCGGGCAAGCGGGCCTGACCGCCGGGCAATTTCAGGATAAGTTCGTCAACCGGCTGATGTTCACGATCACGGACGCGACCGGGCGGGTGATCGGCTTCGGCGGCCGGACACTCGATGGGAGCGGGGCCAAGTATATCAACTCGCCGACGACGGTGCTGTTCGATAAGAGCAACTCGATGTACGGCCTGGAGCAGGCCAGGCACCAGATCGTGGCGACCGGCACGGCGGTCGTCGTCGAGGGCTACACCGACGTGATCATGGCGCACCAGTTCGGGTGCGGCAACGTCGTCGCGACGTTGGGGACCAGCTTCACGGCGGGGCATGCGCGCATTCTCCGGCGGTACGCCAAGAAGGTCGTGCTGATCTTCGACAGCGACGTGGCGGGGATCGAGGCGGCTAACCGGGCGCTGGACGTGTGCTTAGGGCAGCGAATCGATATCAAGCTCACATCGGTGCCGGAGGGGAAGGACCCGTGCGAGTTCCTTTTGGCGGCCGGCAAGGAAGCGTTCGAGCGGTTGGTGGACGAGGCGATTGACGTGTTCCAGTTCAAGTGGGACCGGCTCAAGGAGAAGTTCGCGGGCGAAGATACGTTAGCCGGAAAGAGAGCGGCGGTGGACGAGTATTTGCAGTCGATTGCGACGGGGATGCAGGCGGGGCAGATTCCGGTGCTCGACCTTGGGCTGAGAGTGAATCAGATATCGAAGATCGTGGGTCTTGACGGCCGGCAGATCAACATCGAGCTGAACCGGCGGGTCCGGCGCGCCGAGCGGGCGGCAAGTTACGAGCGGCCCGGGCAGATTGCGGCGAAGGTCGATTACGGACAAGGGCGTGTTGCGGCGGCGCAGCGAGAGGTGCTCGAGGTGCTGCTCAATCAGCCGGGGTTGTTCGAGACGGCTAAGGGAAAGATTAGCGCTGAGAGCTTCGACGTGCCGATACTAGCACAGGTAGCGACGATTTTGCTGGAGGTGCTGGAAAGCGGGGGCGATGCGTCGCTCAGTGCGATCCTGGCGCGGGCGGAATCGGTGGACCTGGGCAACACCGTGATGGAGCTTGCGGCGGTGGGCGAGCAGAAAGGGAACTTCGAGTCGCGCCTGGCCGGGGCGCTCGGGATGATAGAGCGCCATCAAGTGCAGAGACGGAATGGTGCAATCGCGACGGCAGAAGACGAGACCGAGTACCTGCGAAAAAAGCATGAGAACGCGGGCAGGAATCCCCATAGCGTGGGGCTGGTGTAGTGAACAAGGGCGGAAGAATAGGCGTAATAGGCGACGTGGGTGAGGAGTGTGTTGGTGTGGTTGGATTGAGAGCATTCGATCTATTCCGTGAAGCGGCGGGCTGGTTTCAATTAAGGTATGTGCAAAGGTGCAAACTGTGACTAAGAAGAAACGAACGAAGAAGAGCAAGGCGGTGGAGGTGAAGGAGGTTGTGGCGAAGGTCGAGGCGCCGACGGCGGCCAAGTTGCTGGACGCTGAGGAGCAGATCCGGCTGCTGATCCAAAAAGGGCAGAAGAAGGGGTACCTGACGTACGATGAGATGAATGATAATCTGCCCGAGGATGCGGTGAGCCCGGGGCGGCTGGACCGGCTGCTGGCGACGCTGGACGAGAAGGGGATTAGTCTGGTCGATCAGGCGGACGTGGAATCGCACGAGGCGGACAAGGAGCAGGATGAAGAATTTGAGACGTCCGATGAGTCTCTGGACGACGAAAATGAGGACAAGGAAGACCAGCTAAAGCAAGAAGACGAGCTACTCGAAAAACAACTCGTCGGCGAGGAGGTTTCCCGCCGCATAGACGACCCGATCCGCATGTATCTAACGCAAATGGGACAAATACCGCTACTTACGAGAAACTCGGAAGTGGCACTGGCGCGGAAAATTGAGATCGCACGGATGGCATTTCGCAGAAAGATGCTGCAATGCGACTACTGCGCCCGCAACGCCCTCGAGCTACTCCAGCAAGTCCACACCGGCGAGATGTCGTTCGACCGCACCGTCAAGGCCGGCACCACGCAATTCCAGACCAAAACCGTCATCAAGAAGCGCCTGCCCGAGAACGCCAAAACCGTGGACAACTTGCTCACGCTCAACCAGCAACTCTTCAAGCGGGTCTTCGCGCACCCGGACGGCCCTGAGACGCAGGCCGTGCTCAAACAAATGCGCCGCGCCAAGCGCAAAATCGCCACCCTCCTCGAAGAGCTCAGCCTGCGCACCAGCCGCATCCAGCCAATGAAGAGCAAGCTCCACGGCATCTGCGACAAGATGCACCAGTTGCAGCGAACCATCGCCGCCGGCCCGAACGGCGAGATCACCGCCGAAGACATCGACGCCATGAAACAAGAGCTCACCGGCCTCCAGGAGCTCGTCATCGAAACCCCCGAGCAGCTCGCCAAGCGCCTCACCGTCCTCGACAAGGTCTTCTCTCAATACGAAGAGACCAAGCGCACCCTCTCCAGCGCCAACCTCCGCCTGGTCGTCTCCATCGCCAAGAAATACCGCAACCGCGGCCTGTCCTTCCTCGACCTCATCCAGGAAGGCAACACCGGCCTAATGCGCGCCGTCGACAAATACGAATACCGGCGGGGCTACAAATTCAGCACCTACGCCACCTGGTGGATTCGCCAGGCCATCACCCGTGCCATCGCCGACCACGCCCGCACGATCCGCATCCCGGTCCACATGATCGAGACGATGTCCCGCCTTCGCACCGCCAGCAAGGTCCTCCACCAAAAGCTCGGCCGCGAAGCCACCATCGAAGAGATCGCCGAAGAAGCCGAGATGTCCATCGAAGAGACCCGCCGGGTCCTCAAGATCTCCAAGCACCCGATCAGCCTCGACCGCCCCATCGGCGAGAGCGAGGACAGCTACTTCGGCGACTTCATCGAAGACGACGATGTCGATTCCCCCGTCGCCTCCGCCGGCCAGGAAATGCTCAAAGAGCGGATCGACGTGGTCCTCAAGACGCTCTCCTACCGCGAGCGCGAGATCATCAAGCTGCGTTACGGCATCGGTGACGGCTACACCTACACGTTAGAGGAGGTCGGCCGGATCTTCAAGGTCACGCGCGAGCGCGTCCGCCAGGTCGAGGCCAAAGCCATCCGCAAACTGCAACACCCCGTCCGAGCCAGAAAATTAGAAGGTTTCCTGGACCACAAGTCGGCGTAAGCCGATTTGTGCCTCGTGTCTCGTAGCTCGTTTCTCGCTATTGGAATGTCATTGCGAGGCCCGAAGGGCCGTAGCAATCTCCGCTGCCGGACCACGAACCACGAGGTGCGGCCACCCCCTGATCTCCACATCCTGATGCTCTGACAGCCCGACCTCCCGAATTCTGTCTTCCGTCCTCGGTCCTCCGTTTTTTCTTTTTTCCTTATTTTCCTCTTCTCTTACGCCGATAATATCTGTAGCACCTACTGAGAATACTTCCCTGGGATGATACGTGCAAGGAATTAGTCTGTCTGCAATTTCTTTGACATTAAGATTTGTCCAGTATGATACGGTGTAATGTAATGGTCGAAAGGGCCGAAATATCTCTACATCCTTGGTGGAACATAGAATAGAGTATGCGAACGAAACTTTGAGAAAGCTGAAGTACGAATACAAGATTCTTTTCATGTTTCTGCTTTCTTCAGTGAGGTACTTCAATTGGGCGATTTGAGAGATGTCAGAGAGCGAAAGCAAAAATCAAATACCTTTGTATGCGCACACAATTGAGTCGCTTTGCAATGAATTGGTCAGTGGACGTCCCGTCCCCATCGAGGATGGAGAAGAGTTCAAGTTCGATTCGCTCGAAGTGCGGGCGGTATTTAGCTGGTACGTGGATAACAAGCCAAAATGGAGTGGTGTCAACAAAGCGCTGGATGTGGAGCAAATAGTAGATTACCTAACGGTTCTGCCCCCAAAGAAACCCATTCAAACGAGAACCGTGTCTGGACAAGGAGGCCGGTGCCTTCACCTGGGCAAGATAGTGGCGCATCGTTTTGCCGGTATTCACAGATACGGCACCCTAACGAAAGCACCTGAAGATTTTGAATATTCTTTTGAGAAACCAATTACACTTATCGAAGGGAAAAACGGATCAGGAAAAACATCTTTGCTCAATGCCATTGTCTGGTGTCTGACAGGTCATATCTATCGTTCCCAACGTATACCTGAAAAGGTTGACGAAGATATGGCGGTTAAGGTGAAATGTGGAGAGGTTGAGGAACTAATTTGCAAGACATGCACGCCGATCACTCCTGTTCCTGAAGCGGCCATTGTTAAGTCACTGAAGAGCGACCCGGTACTGCTCGACACTTGGGTAGAACTGACATTCGTGGATGGCGATGGGAACGTAGCAGGAAGAGTCAGACGATCTCTGAGCCGAACCGCAAGAGGAAAAATCGAGATCGGTGTATCGGGCGATAAATCTCTCGGTCTGGATCCTATTGCTCTCGAGGTGGGAACAAGAATGACTGGACTGATACCATATATCCAACTCGAAGAAACTTCAGACATGGGCAAAGCTATTGCTGCTTTGACAGCACTAAGACCACTTGAAGACCCTGTAAAACATGCACGAAGATCGCAGGAGAAGTTGAAAGGTGAGTTAAGAAGGGCCAGAGAGAAAGAGATCGCAAATTTCGATAGTGAGTTCATCGAAATGTGTAATCAACTTAAAACTCTCATAGAGACTAATCCTACAATTAGCCCTGGAATGGAAATACCGAAAGACTTGAAGGACAAAAGAAGTTGTCCCAGTCTCAGTTGAAGGTGGGATGACTACCCCCAACTGAGATCTTATGCCACTTTCTCTTTCACGACAATCCTTTCTTTCTCCTCCAGGTCCTTCAAGGCCGCCTCTAACATCCACAATTGCTGATAGCCCATAATCCGACGCATGCGTTTCTCAATCGACAGCAACGCCGAGGCGGTCCACCGCAACGCCATCCGCCCATCACGCCATCGCTTCACACGCCCGGTTTTCTCACGCACCCCCGAATACGGAGACTCAATCACATTCGTGCTCGCTAAGCAGCGTCGCAGGGTCGCGGGAAGACCTAACCGATTGATCGTAAACATCTCCGGCAGACCTTCCCGAAGACTCCCCGCCGCCGACGGATACTCCCGATCCAGCCACTGAGCCAGCTTGTCGAGTTTGCGAATGCCCTCCTCTGCTTTCAGCTTAAACGCCCCTTTCATCGCCGCTTCCACATCCGCCTTGCGCTCCTCCGGCAGATAGCTCAGAACATTCCGCACCTTGTGATTGCGGCAACGCTGTACTGGCGTTCGGCCACCAAAGACCTGGTTAATGCCAGCCCGCAACGCCTTGCTGCCGTCAATCACAAACAAGCGGCGACGCTCCGGGTCCAGACCCCGTTCCACCAAATCCACCAACAGGTCTTTCACCACTTCGGCGTTCTCGCTGGCCCCTTCACGAAGCCCCAAAACGTGCTTGTAACCCTGCGTATCGACGCCCAGAGCGGCCACCACGTGAATCTGGCCATACTGGATACCGTCGATATACACGATCCTAATGTCCTGGTCGTCAAACCGGCGTTCACACAGGTGCTTGAGGGTCTCGGCACTGGCCTCGATAAATTCCCGGCTGACGTTGGATTTGCTCACGCCCACGGTCTCGACCATCTGGGGGATCACCCGCCGGTAATTCCGGGTGGACACGCCCATCATGAGAATCTCCAGCATCCGGCGACCCAGGCAGGAGTGCTCCAGAATCGCTTCATAGGCCGGAATCTCCACTTCCTGGCCAGGCCCGCTGCCTTTGCGACGCAAGCGGGGCTTATCGACCCGAAGCTTGCGGTCAGACAAGGGAACCGTGGTGCGCTGGCGTCCATGCCAGCGAATCTCACCGGCCTTCTTGCCGGGATGCTTGGCCCCGGCGACGTCCTGAGCCGACAGCCTCAGCACGGCCTCGATAGCGGCACGGCCCGTGACGTCGATCACCTCATCCAGGGCGATCTCCGTGTGGGTGACCAACTCGACCAGAGGAAGGAGCAACTGTCCTTCCTGACAGAGGAATTCGGTGAGTTTCTTGTTGTCCACTTTGTCGATGATCTGGTAATCTCTCTTGTGCATGGCTACTCCTTTCTGTGGAATGTGTTAGCATCTTTTGCCTGATCTTACGGTAGATCTGGCGGGAGTAGCCATCGTTTTTTCAACCTTCAACTACGGATGGGACGAGTTCAGCATGAAATCAGAAGATGTCGAACACGAACTCGGTCTCATCTCTTGTCTCATAAGCACGTGTGCTCAAAAAATATATAGCTGGCTTGAATTATGATTACATGCTATCATTTGAAGGGTGATTTGCAACGAGTTGGGACAGTTTGGACTTCCCATTTAACAAAATCAAACGGCATTTCTACACGCATTGACATTTTTCTCAGACGCCCCTGTTAAATTCGAGTTCCATAGTACCAAAATCATATCGCTAAGTAGCTCTCTGCCTTAATAAAGACAGATATTGTTGTGAAGTACTCCCATATCATACGGATCAAAATTTGGTTTGACTACAAAAATCCCGGTCACTCCCAATGACGGATAACCGGGACCATTTAGAAACCCACTCATTAGCGACTTGGATATAATCTTAGCATATCGCATCAAAATACATCGACGGGGGTCTTGGATCTTTTTTGATAGCACCAATTCATGACCTGGAAATTCATCTCATCCAGATTATTATGCGGTAACAAGAAACTCCTCTTTCTCTTCTTTGTGCAACCCATAATTCCAATTCAACAGTTTTTCCAACTTCTCTTGTACTCAATTCCCTGTTCCGTTTAACCCCGATAATGAAAAAAAGAGATTCAGAAAATTAATTTATACTCTTTGATTACATGACCTTGTTTTTAAAGATCAATGGATGAATTTCGTCGACATTCAGGATCTGATCGTTCTCTCCAAACACCTGTTTAAAGATTCTCTTTTTTTGAACCTGTTGAGTAGGAAGCCAGGAAAGAAACAAAATTCTCAATATAACTGAGTGACCGACAGTTTTTTGTAACTCCCGGCTCCTGTTATTCTCACTTGCATGTCACGACCTCTTTTTCGTGGAGTGCATTGAAAACTATGACGCCCGATAAATTTTCTGCAAATTATGTCTTTGGCCAAATATTTAACATTTTTCTGGACTCGATTTCAGAACATTGGGGTTTGTAGTGACAGAATGGAGACATTGTGTCACTCACTAATCAAGGTGTATTTGAGCTCGCGAAGAAGGCGGCGTTTCGATTGCTCTGTCACTCTTCAAAATCTTCAATTTGTGCCAGTTTAGTACGCCACTCGTTGGCTTTTTCTGGTTTGTTCCAGGCTTCGTAGAGGTCGATTAAGCTATTAAGTGACTCTATTGTGTGCGGGTGAGTGTGACCAAGTTTGAGACGCTGGCCTTCGAGGACTCTGATGAGAAATCCCTCCACTTATTCATAGCGATCTTTCTGGGGCAAAGTTAGCTCCTTTACTTGGCCGGAGCACTTTGGGTTTGGATTTCACGCTCCGTGGTCGCGCGCCAAAGCTTTATCGTGCCATCGAAACTTGAGCTCGCCAAAGTATGGCCATCAGGCGAGAAAGCAACGTCCCAAATAGTTGATCCATGCCCTTCTATAACCGCAACCTGTTCTTGCAGCATCAAGTTCCACAGCCTAACGGTGCCATCGTTACCACCAGAGGCTAGGGTCCTGCCATCGGGCGAGAAGGCCAGGCAGTGAACGTTAGAGGTATGTCCGGCCAAGGTCGCTATTTCTCGGTGAGTTTCTATGTCCCAGAGTTTGATCGCCGTATCATTGCTTCCGGATGCCAGAGTCGCGCCATCGGGTGAGAAGGCCACTGCATTGATTTGCTCGATGTGTCCGGTAAACGTTGCCACGGGGCTATGTCCGCGACCTTTGAGCAAGTCGGATGTGTTCCACAACGTGACAGCAAGATCATCATTATAAGGCAAAGCCAACTTAGAGCCATCTGGAGAGAATGCTACTGCTCCATAATATGATCCGTATCCTTTGAGGCGGATAAGTTCATGCCACGTTGCGACGTCCCAGAGTCTGAACCTACAATCGTAAGTCTGTGTTACGAGTGTTTTGCCGTCTGGAGCGAACACTACCTCAGTAATACTTGCCTGATGCGGCAACCTACCTATCTGTTTCTTCGCATCCATGTCCCAGAGCACAAGATCGGCACTCCCGGCGGTCTCGGTGGTCCCAATGGCAAGAGTCTTGCCATCGGGCGAGAGGTCCGCGCACAAAGTCGAGTAGAGTGTAAGATTTCCGAGAGTGGAACTCACATCCAGTCCGGAGGTGACATCCCACATTTTCAGCGCCGTGTGCTCATGGCTCATGGAAACCATCTGCTCATTTGCCGTACCTCCATAGCTCGTGGAGATCAGTCGTTGGCTGTCAGGAGAAAATACAATACCATTGACGACCCGGTTGTGCCCAACGAGAGTGTCCGAATCTGTCCGAGGAGTGAGATCCCAGAGTCTGACCATGCCATCCTTTCCTGCCGAAGCAAGGACCTTGCCGTCTGCTGAAAAGGACACGCAACGGACCTCAGACTTATGTCCCCTGAATCGCTTAATCTCATGTCCGGTGGTAGTATCCCAGAGCCGGATTGTGCTGTCTGCACTTCCTGTGGCAAGGACCGCGCCGTCAGGTGACAGTGCCATCGATAGGACCGGGGCCGTATGGGCAGGGATAGTCTTTAATTGCTCTCCGGTAGCGACATCCCAGAATCTCAGAGTTCCATCATTACCTGTTGTCGCCAAGACCTGGCCCTGAAACAAGAACGCCGCGCTATTGACAAAAGCCCGGTGACCTCCGAAGTTCGCACTCTTGCGCGTTGCCAGATCCCACAATGTTGTTTTTTGGACGCCAGTAGCGGCCAGTAACTTGTTGTCGGGAGAGAACGCCACACCGAAAACTCCATTGCCATCCTCCTCCGATAGCGACACAGATTCTCCATTGTTCACATCCCAAATAACCACTTTTCCCGACTGGATGGCTGCGGCGACAGTTTTGCCGTTGCTGGAGAACACTAATGAAGCGACAACTCCATTTTGTTCGGTGAACCTCCTGAGTTCTCGCTGACCGGCTACATCCCAAAGGATCAGATTACGATCCTCGCTACCCGTGGCAAGCATTGTTCCGTCCGGAGAAAAAGCCAGCGACTTTACGATGCCCGTGTGGCCTTCGAGTGTGGCTTTGAGGCTACATGTCGAGGGGTCCCATAATCTGACCTTGTTGTCGCTTGCGGTCGCCAGTGTCTTACCTATTGGAGAAAATGCAACTGCATTGACGGGCTTCGGATGCTCGATAATAGGCGTAGCAGGCACGATTTGACACAGCCGCCAGAGATAATACCATGCGAAATCACGAAAATCAGTGGAACAATTCGCTAGTAACGCCTGGGCCCGGTCTATGTCGGCCTCACGATATGCCAAATGGGCAAGCGTGATCTGGTTGACGTAAAGCAGACGACGATTGGATTCTGTGGCGATCACACCCCGCACATACAAGACCGTGCTTACCAAAGTCGCGAGGACCAGAACGACTGCTATCGAGGCGACTGCAATAACGGGGATACGATGCCTCCCGACAAACTTGCCGACGCGGTATGTTATCGACTCGGGTCCCGCGATCAGGGGCGATCCCAGGAGGTAGTTCTCTATATCGTCGGCAAACTCCGCCGCTGAGCGGTATCGTCTTGTGCGATCTTTGCGCATCGCCTTGAGTGGTATCCACTCCAGCTCTCGGTGAAGCCGCCTGGCTAACGATGTGACGTTAGTCTGCCGTTGCTGGGCCACGGTCTCGGCGCAATCCCCCAGATTGCTCAAACGATTACTGGGAGTCTTGGGATCCTGCTCACGGATGACCTGACGAACATGGTCGATCCCGCCTTCTCGAAGCGCATCGGAGTCAAAGGGCAAGACGCCTGTCAGGAGTTGATACAGGACCACGCCGAGCGAATAGATGTCCGAACGAATGTCGATGTCTTCGCTGGCCTCACCGGCCTGCTCGGGACTCATATATTCGGGTGTTCCGACCAACTGGTCCTGTTCAGTGAAGAGCGTGCTGTCAGTCAGAGGTCGGCTGACGGCCTTGGCGACGCCGAAGTCAATAATCTTAGGTACTGCCTGGTCATCTTGCAATGAGACCAGAATATTCGATGGTTTTATATCTCGGTGGACAATCCCTTTCTGATGGGCGTGATGAACAGCAAGACAAACTTGCCGGAATAGATTCAATCGCTCTTGTATGGACAGCTTATGATGATCACAATAGTCGGTAATTGGCGAGCCCTTGACGTAATCCATGACAAAGTAGGGCCGGCCTGTTTCTGTTGTGCCGGCGTCATAAACATGGGCAATGTTCGGATGATCCAAAAGGGCCAAAGCCTGTCTTTCTGCTTCGAAACGAGCAATAATACGCTTCGAGTCCATACCAGGTTTGATGACCTTCAGGGCCACCCGTCTCTTGATAGGTTGATCCTGATCGGCCAAATAGACAATTCCCATGCCGCCCTCACCCAAGGCGCTCAACAGCTTATAGTGATTAATCCAGCCACCCGGTTGCTCTACAATTGCCGATAGAAAGGGAAGCGCTTCTGATGACCGACTCTTCTCATCAAGGCCGAGACCACCTCCACCCGCTTGTGGGGTGTCCGCCTCGTGTTTATCTGTTTCGGCCGACTTGTCATCTGCACCTAAGGACAAGAGGCAATCCAATTGGTCAGGACGCAAACCGAATACGGATTCTTCATCCATGGTTCTATTGTCAATTCATGTTATGGACACGTTTTCTCTGTATCCTGCCTGCAACGCTATGAACGTTGCTGTGGATTTATCTCAGATAGGTTGTATACCTGTCGTGATTGATGTTGTCCTATAATTTCATAAAGAAAGGCGTCTCCTGCCGATATATCGGTATGGAATCTTTTAGCCTAACGCCTGGAGAGCTCAAAAC
>JARRQQ010000005.1:0-27234 GCA_037381725.1 Sedimentisphaerales bacterium | reverse complement strand
GGGTTCATGGGCAACTTTGGCGCCATGAGGGACAGATTTCGGAACATGAGTCAACAGGAACGCGAGCAGTTTTTCCGTGACATGCGCGCGCGTCGCGAGCAGATGGGTGGCGGCTTTGGCGGCCGGGGATCGGGTGGCCGGGGCCGAGGCGGCAGACGATAACGACGTTATCAAGGCGAGGTGAACAGAATGAAAAAGCAGGGAATGACAATCATGTTCGTTTTAGTCTGCATCGGCGTGCTCGTTGCTGCTTACGGCGTCGGTGTGGGTGTCCGAGAATTGAGGTTTTACTACGCCCGGACCGGGGCAGGACCCGCGGCCAAGGCGGACGTGACCGACGCCGGTGCTCAGTCTGAAGGCACTACACAGAAGCCGGAGCCGGCTGTCGCGGAACATGGTCCTCAGAACGGGCCTGGTTTGGAGGATGGGGAACCTAGGAACGGATCACCTCGTGAAGCGATGCGTGGATTTCGCAGGGCGCCCGGCATGCCCACGCGGGAAGAGCTTGCGAATATGTCCGACGAGGAGCGACGCGAGGCTTTTGCCAGGATGCGCGAGAGAATGGGGGGATTTGGCGGACGGCAGCGACCGGGCGGACCTCAGCTTTCTGATGAGGACAGAGAGAAGATGAGACAAGAGTATGAGAAGCTCAGAGAAAATTGGCCCCAGATGTCGGATGAGGAAAAGCAGAAGGCTGAGGCGGAGTTCCGGGAGAAATATGGCTACTTCCGTTCTCCTGACGCACGTGGGGGTCGTGGCTTTGGCGGTGCCGGTGGCAGGCGGCGTAGCCGGCCGGATGACGGACAGCAATAGAATAGTCGGATTTCTATCGAGGACAGTGGAATGGAACGGTCAAAATCAATCATATCGATCCTAGTGGGCATCGGCGCCGTTGTTATCGTTTGGAGAGTGGGTATCGTGCCGCAACCGCCGGCAAAGCCCGTGACCGTCGCGGCGGTTGAGCCTAACAAGCCTGCTGAGACAACGAAACCCGCCGAGGCGAACGAGCCGATGGTGAGCTTTGGCCCCCGGGGACGTAGAGGTCGCGGCAGACCCGGCGATGCGAACGAGCCGGCACGATTGACCGCCGCTGAGGAACCGAACAAACCGGCGGATGCGAACAATCCCATGGAGTTCGTGAATCTCAAGAGCGTCGAGATGAAGACGATTATTGAGAAGCTCGCCCAGTGGACGGGCAAGGTCATCATCCCGACCGAAGAGGCGGAGAAGCTGAGAGTGACCGTCTACGCGCCGGAGAAATTGCCTCGAAGCAAGGCGATCTCCGTCATTTACAGCGCATTGCGTCTGAAAGGCTTTATCGCGAACGAAGACGAGGACCAGATTTACATCGAACCGATCACGGCTGCCAAGCTCGGTCGCGTGCCCACGATCGCCGCTGATGAGCCGCTGGCTTTGATCGAAAACAAGGAACAAATTGTCCGGAAATTCTTCGAGCTGAGCAGCTACAGTCCGAGCGACATGGCCACGCTTCTTCAGCCGCTCATCGGGGAACACGGCTACGTGAGCGTCGACGAAACGACTGGGACGGTCATGGTGATTGACACGGTCTCCAACCTGATTGGTCTTGAAAAGATTATTCAGCAATTCGACGTTCCCGGCGCCGAACAGACCGTGGCGGAGATTATCGAAGTCCTGCATGGAGACCCCTCCGAGATCGTCCAGATGTTGAACATCCTGTTGGGCGAGACCCAGGGCATGAGTACGATGAGATACAACCGCTACAGAGACAGAGGCGGACGCGGCCGGGATTCATCGAGGCGGCCCAGCCCGAGTGCGTCCAGTAAACCGACTGAGAAGAAACCGGGTTCTCAGGGGGGAACGGCCAGTTCCGTTGTGGTTGGGACCACGACGGGCCCGATCGTTCTCCTTCCGGAGCCAAGACGCAAATGTATCATTGCGAGAGCCTCGGCCGAAGATCTCAAGAGGATCAAAGAATGGGTCGCGAAGCTTGACAAGGAAGAGCCGGTCGAGTCGGAATACGAGGTCGTTCAGCTTCGGTACGCCGACCCGAGAGAGGTGGAGCAGAGCGTCGGCGACGGATTCCGCGATCTGCCGGGCACGGAGTTTCTGCCGAGCATACTCGTTCAGCCTCTGCAGCAAACCCAACAGGTGATTGTGTTCGGGAGGAAAGATCTTCGCGAGATCGTTAAGAAAATGATCCAGGAGGTGGACGTTCCTCAAGGTAACCTGGTGACCGAACATATCAAGCTCAAACACGCCGATCCGGACACCGTCAAGGAGAAACTGGATGAGCTGTATGAGCAAGGGTCGAGCAGCAGCCGGAACAGCCGGTATGGGTACTACGGCTATTCCTCTTACCGCGGCGGACGCGGAAGTTCCTCGCAATCCTCCGATATGGTGAAGGTCATCTCCTACTCCACACTGAATGAGATCACGGTGATTGCTTCGCCGGAGAACATGGAGCAAATCAAGAAGCGGATCACCGAGTGGGACGTTCCCCTGGACGTCAACTCACTCAAGCCCCGCATCATCGAGCTGCACAACAGCGACCCCGTGGAGATGGCGAGTCTGCTGACGTCGCTCTTCAGCGAAAACAGCAGCTCCAGCAGCAGAGGCGGGCGTTCCATATATCAGTTGCTGTTCGGCGGAAGCGGCGCAGACCAGGAAAAGATCGTCGGGCCGCTTTACGGGCAATTGACCTTCGAAGAGGTGCCGGGGACGAAGAAGATCATTGTCATCAGCAAGGTCCCCGAAGCTTACGGTGTTATCGACAATCTGGTAAAAGAACTCGACAAGGAAGAGATGGGAGAGATCCCGGAAGTGATCGAGCTCAAGTACGCGGACCCGGAGGATCTGAGCGAGCGTCTGAACGCGTTGTTTGTCGAGCCGGGACAGCAGGCCCGGATTCGGGTGACGGCGCAAGGACTAAGCGGTGCCTCGGAGATGAGTGATACGAGTAGTAGCGGTTCGAGCTCGAGCGCCAGTCAGTCGAGCCAGACGGACTATACTACGCCCCCATGGTCTGGGGCCGGCGCGCGAAGCAGTATGGGAGCCAATCAGCAGATGCCTATTAGCAACGTGATTGGACGGGTTCGCTTTGTGCCCGAACCCCATACGAAATCGATCATGGTCCTTTCTCCTCCCGAGTTCGTGGACGACATACAGAGTCTGATCAGTGATCTGGACGTGCCGGGCAAACAAGTCGTGATCGAGGCAATCATCATGGAGATCGACCATAGTGAGGTCACGTCTCTCGGGGTGCAGTTAGCCACGAATCCCAACGCATTCGGCACCTTGGGCGAGAATGCGCTGCTGGCGCTGGGCAATCTAACGGCGATTGGAACGCACGGTTCCGCCTCAGGTGCCATATCACCCGCCGAGGGCCTTGGCGCCAGCGGGTCAGGTTCGGTGCTCGGCGTCGGAAGCGATATTTATGCCTTGATCGACTTCCTCGTCAAGAAGACCAACGCCAAGGTCCTCAATCAGCAAACCCTTTGGACTAAGGACAACGAAGAGGCGAACTTCTTCAAGGGCAGCCAAGTGGCCTTTCTCGGTAGTGTGACTCAGGCCGTTAACGTGGGCACCCAGCAGGATGTCACATTCGAGAAGGTCGGTATGGAGCTTCGCGCCCGGCCGAGCATCACGCCCGAAGACAACGTCGACATGATTGTCAATGTCCAGATATCTTCATTGACGGCGGATCTCGTGAACAGCCAGCCCGTCAGGAGCTTGATGAATACGACAACCAACATGATCGTGGCAAACGGTCAGACGCTGCTGCTCGGCGGCATCCTGTTCCAGAATGACACCACGGTCCAGCACAAGCTGCCGTTCTTTGGCGATCTGCCTCTGATCGGCGGCGCGTTTCGTCACAACTCGATCAATCAGGCGAACAACGAGATGCTCGTGTTTATGACGCCGCGAGTGATCGAGGAACCGAACGCGGCATTGCCCGAGGCTACTGGCCCGAAGAAGAAACTCGACAAGCTCCGCAGGGAATTGGGTATTAGTTTGCAAGGCCTCAGCAGCAACGATGATTCTCAGGATAAGGACAAGTCCGACACGGTCGCCGAGCAGCCGCAGACACAGAAGCCCAGCCCGGCCGCTGCTCAGGCGGTTCAGGCAGATTTGGGTATTAGTTTGCAGGGTCTCAGCAGCAAGGACGATTCCGAGGATAAGGATGAGTCCGTCGAGGTCGCGGAGCAAACTGAGGCGCAGAAACCGGCCGAGGCCGCTGTTCAGGCGGTTCAGCCGCAGCCTAAACCCGAACCCAGCGAAGCCACGAAAGCTCGCCAGGAGCCATCAGAGGCGACAGAAGAAGCCAGTGGCCAAGCGACCGAACAAAGCGACGAAGCGAAAAATCCCAACGTTCAGAGTTTCGATGCCATGCGCCCGCAGATTACTCCTGGCCAGCACTCGACGCTGACCTGGTCGATCTCGAATGCGGACAGTGTGCGTATCGAGCCGAATATCGGGATCGTAGGAACGTTGGGTTCGACGACTGTGACGCCGAGGAGAACGACGACGTACATTCTCATCGCAAGAAACGAGAATGGAGAGAGTAGAGCGACAGAACGTATCGAGGTAGTGGATCGCACCCAGGCGAGCGATAAGGCCGTTCATCACGCCTCGAAAGTCGCCGATGATATCAAGCGGCGTGGCGGCTGATCGCCCCGCCAACTCTTCCAGGGCTGCGCTTTTGTCGCCTAGCGATAGATACGCCAGGCCAAGGCCGTAGTGAGCGCCCGCGCTAGCCGGTTCGAGATCAGCCGTTCGCTTGAATGCTTCGATGGCTTCTTGGTAGCGCTCGAGCTCGCCATAGGCGATTCCAAGATTCAGGTAGGCATCGGCAAAGTCAGGCCGGACGCGGACGGTCTGTCTGAAGGCATCGACCGCTTCCTCGTACCGGCCAAGCTCGTTGTAGCAGATCCCCTGCCCGAAGTGGGCCATGGCATTATCCGGTTGGATGCCGATCACTTGTGTGTAGACGTTGATCGCTTCTTGGTAACTCCCGAGTCCTTCGTACACGAGGCCCAGGTTGAGGTAGGCCGCCGCGTAGTCGGGCTTCACACGGATCGCCTGCTGGTAAGCTCCTACTGCGTCATCATACCGACCGAGCCCTTCGTAGGCCATTCCCAGGCCGACGTACGCGGTCGCGTAGTCCGGCTGGATGCGCAGCGCCTCTTTGCAGCTCGTGACGGCTTCCTCGTAGCGGCCAAGCTCGTTGTAGGAGAAACCCAAATCGGAATGCGGTCCTGGATCGTCCGGTTCGAGCCGAATGGCCTGTTTGAGAGCCACAATCGCCTCGTCATGTCGCCCGAGCTCGGCGTAGGCGATTCCCACGTCGCGGTAAGCCTCGACGTAGTGGGCCTTGAGTCGAATCGCCTGCTCGTATGCCTGCACCGCGTCGAGATGGCGACCCACCTGTTCGTAGGCTGTGCCCAGGTCGTAATGGGCCGTCGGGTCGTCGGGCATGATCCGGATGGCCCGCTTGCACGCTTCGATGGCTTGGTCGTACAAACCGAGGGCCGAGTATGCGGCTCGGAGTCGGTAGTGAGCTTCCATCAAGTTCGGGTTGATGCGGATGGCCTGCTCGAAAGCATCGACGGCGTCCTGTATCAGGCCGAGCTCGGTGCAGGCAATGCCCAGATTGTAGTGGGCGTCCGCGTAGTCGGGGTCGGTCCGTATTGCATTCTTGAAACAAGCCATCGCTTCGCGGTGGCGGCCAACCTCGCCATAGGCGATACCTAGGTTACAGTGGGCTTCAGCGCTATCAGGCTCGATACGAATTGCCTGTTTGAAAGCTTCGATAGCCTCATCTGACCGTCCGAGCTTGCTGTAGGATTGCCCAAGGACGGAATATGCGTCCGCCACGTCGGGTTGAATGTCCAGCGCCTTCTTGCAAGCTTGTATTGCTTCCAGGTGTCTTCCGAGCCGGTTGTACGCCATACCTTGGTAGAGAAGAACCTGCGCGTCATCGGGCCTGGCGTCGGCGGCCTTCTCGTAGGCTTCCAATGCCTCGGGAAGCAGACCAAGCTCGGCGTAGCAGAAGCCCGTATAGAACGACGCCTCGGCGGCCCGGGCATCGGTCCCGCCGACTTTGACGAAATAAGTGATCGCGTCCTTGTACCTGCCCGCCCACACAAAGGTCATGCCCTGCCGGTAAGGGCTGTCGGTGGACACCGTCTGAGCCGATGAGGCCCACGCTTGTAGGGTCCTGCCGGTTTCGTCCGGGCGGGGCGAGAGGAATTGCCTGAGTGGGACGGCGAAGCTCACCGGCTCTCCTGCGACGACGCGCGTCACGGCCACGCCGATCACTCTACCCTGCTGGTTGATGACGGGGCCGCCGATCTGGTTCGGCTCGACGGGGGCTGATATTTGGATGATCTTTCCGATCACCGGCACGTTGCGAACGGCCGCGACGATTCCCTCGGTGACGCCCGTGCTCCGCCCCGCCCCGCCGCCAACAACGACAATAGGCTCAACGACCTTCGGCGTCCTCGATGCAATGCGGGCGGAGACGAGGCTCTTATCGCCCGTGTTGATCGACAGCCGGATGATTACAGCGTCCGTGTTTTCAGCCAGCACCCGCCCTACCGGATACTTGCTGCCGGTGAACGTCTGGAACTCGACGCGGTAAGCACCCGCCAGAACGTCACTGCTCGTGACTATCTCATCCTGCCCACCTGCGAAAAATGCGCTGCCCTTCCTGATGATTTTCCCTTGACCGTCGTAAGCCAGGATCGTCCCCACCGCGGGCCGGACGGCGCTGACCGGGTCGGTCAGTTGACCGTTCGCAACCCATCCAAGTCCGGACATCGCGACGAGGCTCAGCGCCACTAGAGATTTGTGCACTATGCTCTTCATTTGATTTGTCTCGCTGTCCTATGCTCTGCGCCCTTAGGTCGTCCTGTTCGCATACGAATACACTTATGGATGCCGAATGTCTTAAACCAAATGAACTGCCTGATCTGAGTATTGAAACGCTCGGGACCGCGCAGTACGATTCTCCCTTGTTGCGAGGGGGCCGTCATTTCGTCGAGGACGACGAGAAGATCTTGGTCTATTGCCATTCCGAGAGTCTTAAGGCTCTTCGTAGTTCGGGACAGACCCCACCGATGTTCGAGAGGGCCGGTCCGCGCCGAAAGCTGTTCTTCGATCCGAAAAAGCTCAACTGTGGTATCGTGACCTGCGGCGGCCTCTGTCCCGGCCTCAACGACGTCATCCGGACGATCACTCTCAGTCTCGTCTGGCAATACGGTGTCAGCAACGTATTCGGTTTCCGATATGGATACGCTGGCTTGTCTTCGAACGCTCCCGCGTCCCCGCTTCTACTGACGCCGAAAATAGTGGACGGCATCCACCTCAAGGGTGGTGACATTCTCTCTTCCTCTCGCGGAGCGCAGAACGTAGATGACATGGTCGACACGCTTACAAAGATGGAGATAAGCGTGCTGTTCACAATTGGTGGTGACGGCACGTTACGAGGCGCGCGTGAGCTCGTCAGAACGATTGCGCGAAGGAAGCTCCAAATCTCCGTCGTAGGTGTTCCGAAGACAATAGACAATGACATCTCCGGCATCGAGCAGTCCTTCGGTTTCTCGACGGCGGTCGAAGCGGCGCGCGCGGCGATCCACAGCGCCCACGAGGAAGCCAGGGGTGCCTGGAACGGCGTCGGACTAGTCAAGCTCATGGGCCGGGATTCCGGTTTCATCGCAGCTAACGCCACGCTCGCCAACAGCGACGTGAATTTCTGTTTCGTTCCCGAGGCGCCGCTCGTCCTGGACGGAGAACGTGGATTTCTGCCGGCTCTCGAAAACCGATTGGATCGAAAGCATCACGCGGTTGTTGTTGTCGCGGAAGGGGCGGGTTCGACGCTGACGGAGTCGCCCGGCGCCTCAAAGACCGATGCATCCGGTAACATCGTGCGCGACGATATCGGCTTGTTGCTCAAACAGGGGATTATCGAACACTTTCGCCGGAAGAAGATACCTCTGTCCCTGAAGTACATTGACCCAAGCTATATGATTCGCAGCTTGCCGGCCGACTCGAATGACTCGGCGTTCTGCGTCATACTCGGTCAGAACGCCGTACACGCCGGCCTGTCGGGCCGGACGAACGTGGTGATCGGCTATTGGAACCAGCACTTCGTTCACGTCCCGATAGCACTGACCGTCTTGAGGCGAAAGAAGATCGACCCGAAGGGACATCTGTGGCAGACCGTTCTGGAGACGACCGGCCAGACGTGCTGATGGCGGGCCGTCACGTCTCGTTGACGCCCGGTTACGACCGGAAAAGAGGCCCTTCTGCGTGAGGTCATCTTAGGTCCTAAAACTGCTTTGTTTGAAGCTTGGTAGAATGGGGCCGCCACTAAAATTTCTCCGCCCCTCGACGGGAGGGATTTTGGCCCGAAATGTCTTGACTTCAAGAATCGTCTATGGTATTCTATGTATTGGTCGCGGGTGTGATGAAGAGACACAGCAGCGGCATATCAGCGTTATTCCGATAAGAGAAGGGGCGGATAAGCTGGGAACTTGACTGTTCGTCCCGAGTACGGGATGTCCTTGCGAAAATGGTGGGAAGCGAAGGTGCCGGAGGTGAGGGGTGTATCAGGTAGCTACCTTAGACAACATTCCCCACGGTCGGGAGGGTGATTTCCGACGGCCAACGGCCCGGCTCAACTCTAGCGACGGGGCGCTTTTTTCGAAGGAGAAGGGCATCGAAAAGGTCGATAGCGAAGTATCTTAGCGTGGATAGAGACTGACTTTGGGCTGGTTTGCCTTCTCGGGGCAGGCCGCCAGCGAGGTGCATGGAGGAATTCGTTGAGCAGCCCGTGCGATGAATTTCCGGGAGAGATATGAAAACGATAGTGATCACGAACCAGAAAGGTGGGTGCGGCAAGACCACCACCGCCGTGAACCTCGCCGCCGCCCTCGCCCAAAAAGGCCATAGAGTGTTGATCGTTGATCTGGATCCACAGGCACATGCAACGCTTGGCTTTGGTTACGAACCGGATAAGCTTAAGAACACCGTCTATCATTCTCTTGCTGGAAAGCAAATTCCAATCTCGAAAGTCATCACAAAGACGAAGATCAAAGGTCTCGATTTGGCCCCGAGCAGTATTCTACTCTCGAAGGCCGAAATAGAATTGACGAGCGTTTCACGGAAAGAGTTCATTCTTGCCGAGCAACTTAGTGCGATCAGCGGCGAATATGACGATTGTGTCATCGACTGTCCTCCGTCCACTGGTCTGCTGACCTTTAATGCCCTTGTCGCCAGTACGGATGTGATCGTGCCCGTCCAGGTGCATTACTACGCGCTGGAGGGTCTCAAGCAATTGCTCGAAACGGTGAAGGTAGCCCGGCGGCGCTTCTACCCGTGCTCCGTAAAGGTCCGCGGCATCTTGTTGACGTTCGTCGAGGCCGAAGCACTCAGCCAGCAGGTCGAGCTTCAGATGCGTCAGTTTTTCGGGAACCTCGTATTCGATACCGTCATTCACAACACTATCAGTCTGGCGGAAGCACCGAGTGCTGGTGAGCCTATCTTCACCTATGCGCCCGACAGCCCGGGGGCGCAAGATTATCGCTCACTGGCGGACGAAGTAAGCAACGGACACTACGAGCGAAAGAGAAAGGTCCCGACGGACCAGCCGGTGAGCGCCGACCGTAGCCAGCGTTCGTCAGATGCGTCGCGACCGTCCGATGCCGCCGCCACACGGGAAACGCAGGAAAAGGAAGAAGCGTACGTCAAGAAATTGGCCGAGGCGGAGGAGAAGTTGAAAGCCGAAGCGAAGGCGCTGGCCGAAGCGCAAGAGAGGCTCAAGACTGAGATCGAAGCCAGATCGAAAGCCGAGAAGGAAGCGCAGCGGCGCGCTGAAGCCGAGGCGAAGGCTCAGGCCGAAGCGAAGCGGAAGCTCAGGAAGGAATCTGAGGCCCGCTCCAAGATTGAGCAGAGAATCCAGGAGGAGGCTCGGCGCCGGGCGGAGGCCGAGGAGAAAGCCCAGGCGGAGGCCCGAGCACTGGCCGAAGCGAACAAGAAGCTGAAGAAAGAAATCGACGCGCGCGCGAAGGCGGAGCAGGCGGCTCGGGCGGAGGCGAAGCGCCGTGCTGAGGCCGAAGAAAAGACCCGGGCGGAAGCCGCGGCTTTGACCAAAGCGGAAGCGAAACTCAAAGCAGAAGTAAAAGCACGCTCCAAGGCGGAGAAAGAGGCACGGGAAGAGGCAGAGCGCCGGGCACAAGCGGAAGTGAAGGCTCAGGCGGAGATCGCGGCTCGGGCGGAAGCCGCGGAAAAACTCAAGGCTGAAGCGGAGGAACTCGCCAGGCTTGAGGCAGAGGCAAAGGCCGAAGTGGGAACGGAAGCTGCCGCATTGGCGGAGGCGAAGGACAAAGCGGACGCGTATGCCGAGGCTTTGGAAGAGGCAGAAAGAAAATTGCAGACGGAGGGTCAGGCAAGACGCAAAGCGGAGCAGGCGGGTCAAGCGGAGAGACAACGCCGGGAGAAAGCCCAAGAGAAGGCACAAATGGAAGCCGCGGCGCTCGCCGAGGCAAGGAAGAGGCTCAAGGCGGAGGTTAAAGCCCGATCCAAGGCAGAGCAGGCGATCGAGGCGGAGGCCAAGCGGCGTACACAAGCCGAGGCAAAGGTCCAGGCCGAGGCAGCCGCCCGAACCAAGGCCCAGGAACAACTCAAGGTCAAAGCCGAAGAGTTGGCTCGGCTCAAAGCCGAAGCCGCGACATTGGCGGAGGAGCAGAAGAAGGCTAAGGCATATGCTAAAGCACTGGCCAAAGTGGAACAGAAGCTGAAACAAGAAGTCGAAGCGAGGCTCAAAGCTGAGCAGGCGGCTCAGGCGGAAGCGAAGCAACGAGCCGATGCTGAGGCGAAAGCTCAGGCGAAAGCTGAGGTGCTCACGGAGGCGGAAGAGAAACTCAAAGCGAAGGTCAAGGCGAAAGCCGAATCAGAGGAGCGGGCGAGGGCAGAAGTCCGCCAGCAGGCCGACAGACGACAGAAAGCGGAAGCCGAGAAGAAGGCGCAAGGGGAAGCCAAGGCTCTGGAGGATGCGAGGAGGCAACTCGAGGTGGAGGCGAAGGCCGGAGCTAAAGCGCAACAAGAGGTGCGAGCGGAGGCCAAGCGTCGTGCGAAAGCGGAGAAGCAGGCGGAAGCCGAGGCTTCTGCGCGTGCGCGAGCCGAGGAGAGGCTCCGGGTGGAAGGAAGGGAACGAATTCGCGCCGAAGCAGAAGCGGCCGCTCTGGCCAACGAGCAGAAGAAGGCCCAGCAGTACGCCAAGGCGCTGCTCGACACTGAGAGAAAACTGAAAGCGGAGATCGAGGCGCGATCTCACGCCGAGCGGGAGGCTCAGTCTGAGGCCCAGCGCCGAGCGCAGGCTGAAGGGCAGGCTCAGGCCGAGGCCAAGACCTTGGCGGAAACGGAAAAGAAACTTGAAGCCGAAATCGAAGCTAGATCCAGAACGGAAGAGCAGGCACGGGAAGAGGCTCAGCAGCGGGCGAAAGCTCAGGCGCGGGCTCAGGCTGAAGCCAATGCCCGTGCACAGGCCGAAGAGACGCTCAAGGCGGAAACCAAGAAGCTAACGAAACTTGAAGCTAAGGCGAGAGCTGAGGCGACGGACGAAGCAGCGGCGAAGGTTCGGGCGCAGAAGAAAGCCGAAACGTATGCGAAGGCCCTCAGCGAGGCCAAGAACTTGTTCAGGGCCGAAGCGGAGGCGCGGGCGATCGCCGAGCGGAAAGCTCGGACCGAGGCGGAAGGCCGGGGCAAAGCTGAGGCCAAAGCGCAAGCCGAGGCAGAAACGTTACTGGAAACGCAGGCAAGACTCAAGGCTGAAATCGAGGATAGATCGAAGGCCGAGCGGGAAGCACGGGCCGAGGCCCAGCGGCGTGCCGAAGCGGAATCGCGTGCTTTGGCTGAGGCCGCGGCGCGAGCAGACGCTGAGACGCTATCCAAGGCCGAGGTCATGGAGCTGATGAAGCGGGAGGCGAAGGCGCGGGCTGAGGCTGAGGCTGAGGCCGCCGCAAAAGCCCAGGCGGAGGCAAAAGCCGGCACCTACGCCAAGGCTTTGACGGAAGCTGAAAGGAAATTGCAGGCGGAAGTGAAAGCACGCACCAAAGCTGAGCACGAGGCGCAAGTCGAGGCGGAATTCAGAGCCGAGGCCGAAAAGAAGGCGCGGGCCGAGGCCGCGGCGCGGGCCAAAGCCGAAGAAAAGTCCGGCGCTGAGGCCGTGGAACTCGCCAGACTCCAGGCCCAGGCCAGGGCGGAACAGAACACGCGGGCCAAAACGAAGGCCTTTCGGCGCGTTCTGCGCTCACGGGCTCTCAAGGTTGCTATCTTCTCGGTCGTTGGGGTTTGCGCCGCGGTCCTCGTAATCGTCCTTTCGATAAGCATGACGAACGGACGGCCGGTGGCCAAGTCGGAAAGTGCGACTCTCCAGGAAGATACGCCCATGTTAATAACTCTGGTCGGTATTGATCGGAACAAGGACGATCAATTGACCTTTGCTATCCTAACAGGCCCGTCGCACGGACGTCTGACGGGCATCGGTGCAGATTTGACGTATACGCCTAACACAGACTACGTCGGGCCGGACAGCTTCACCTACAAAGTAAACGACGGCAAGGTGGACAGCGATACCGCGACGGTCACGCTTTCGGTCCTCGCCGCTAACGATCCTCCGGTGGCGGGCGAACAGTCGGTGATCGTAAAGGTGGACAAACCTATAGAGATCGCTCTCACCGGTAGGGACGCTGACCATGACACGTTGAAGTTTTCGCTTTTCGCGCAACCGGCCCACGGAAATATCGTGTGCGGATCCGATTTCGACTTGAGTGGGAAGCTTCTCTACACGCCCGCGCCACATTTCACGGGCACGGACAGCTTTTCATTTACCGTCGACGACGGCACGATCGAAAGTATCCCTGCGACGGTTTCGGTCAACATCACTGCGAATCGGCCACCTATGGTAAGCCTTGAATCTGTGATTGTGGCCGAGGATTCGACGGCGGCTATCGGCTTGACAGGTAACGATCCCGACGGTGACGATATCACTTACAGTGTCGTCACGAATCCGTCTCACGGCAGTCTGACCGGGACGCCACCCAACTTGACGTACGCGCCGAACCCCAACTTCAGCGGCAAAGATATGTTCACGTTCAAAGCGAACGATGGCGCCGCCGACAGCGGCCTTGGGACCATATCGATCATGGTTACGCCCTCCAACGACCCGCCGACCGCAAATACGGAGAGTGTCACGGTGGCGGAAGACACGCCGGCGTCTATCGTCCTGAGCGGTGTCGACCCGGACGGCGATCCTTTGGCCTACAGCGTGGTTACCAAGCCGTCTCACGGAACTCTGAGCGGGACCGAGCCCGACGTGACGTATACGCCGAACCCCAATTTCAACGGCCAGGATGAGTTCGCCTTCAAGGTGAATGATGGCACGGTAGACAGTAAACCTGCCAGCGTGTCCATTCGCATTACAATGGTTGAGGACCCCCCAATGGCCCATCCGGCCACCGTTAAGGTCGATGAGGACAAGACCTCCCCGATCGATCTTTCCGCCGACGATCCGGACGGGGATTCGTTGACCTTCAAAGTCGTTAGAAATCCATCCCACGGCAAACTGAGCGGAACGCCTCCGAACCTGTCCTTTACGCCCGATCCGAATTTCAGTGGGACAGACAGCCTTGTGTTTGTCGCAAGTGACGCCAAGGCCGAGAGCGAGCCAGCCACCTTGTTGATCGAAGTCACACCGGAGAACGACCCGCCGACGGCGTATTCTGACGGCCTTACAACGCCAGAAGACGTACCCGTGCGGATTGTCTTGGCCGCGACCGACCCGGACGGCGATCCTCTGACCTACAGTATCGTGACCGAGCCGTCCAACGGCAGCCTGAGTGGGACCGAACCCAACCTGGTTTATACGCCAAATCCCGAATTCAGCGGGCAAGACCAGTTCACGTTCAGTGTCTCCGACGGGATCGCGGACAGCGCACCGGTAAGCGTTTCGATCAAGATCACCGCCTTGGAGGACGCGCCGACCGCCAACGACATTAACGTGGAAATGAAAGAGGATACCTCCACAGAGATTACGCTGACGGGCCACGATCCGGAAGGTGACCCACTGACCTACCGCGTTACGGCACCACCGCGTCATGGCAAGTTGAGCGGCGAAGCGCCGAATCTGACCTACACGCCTGACCCGAACTTCAGTTGGCTTGACAGCTTCAGCTTTGCCGCCAGCGACGGTAAAGCCGAGGGTAAGCCGGGTGTCGTGTCGATTGTCGTGGTGCCCACCAACGATCCGCCTATCGCCAGAGAAGACACGCTAAAGACACAGGAGGACACGCCGGGGACTATAAACGTCTTGGCGAACGATGTCGAGCTGGACAACGAGGTGCTGAAAATAGCACGCGTCACTCAAGGCGCTCATGGCTCAGTGAAACTGAACGCGAATCGCACATTGACGTATACGCCGCGAAGCGAGTTCCATGGTGACGATCAGTTTACCTATACCGTGGTCGATCAGGGAGGTGAGATGGATACAGCGACCGTGAAAGTGGTCGTCACGAACGTGGACGACCCGCCAAAGATCATGTCACAACCCGTTACCACGGCGATGGTAAGCGTGCCATACGTGTATAACGTGGTCGCCTCAGATCCCGACGGTACGGAGGACCTGACCTATTCACTGATCGCGCAACCTTCAGGCATGACGGTGAGTCCCACAACCGGCGTGGTCGAGTGGACGCCGACTGAGGTTCAGGGCAACACATCTCAGCGTGTCGAGATCAAAGTCGCCGCTGCCGGCGAGGTTACGGAATCCGCGATGCAGAGCTTTAGCATCAAGGTCTTACCGTCTCCGCCGAAGAATACGACGCTGACCGTGAAGGATGGCTACGATCAAAAGAGCAAGACGAGATTGTCGGCCTCCGGCGCCGTCGGCCTGGTCCAGGCCAGTGATGATAAGTATCAGGAAATAACCGCGGGCGACTACATCGCCTACGAATTCACGGATATCCCGATTCCAGCGGAAGCAACGTTAACCTCGGTGGTTGTGCGCATCGAGCACTTCGAGGAAGGACAGATCGGTTCCGGGAAGCTCCAGTGGGCCGTGGGGACAAACTGGCCTGCCGATCCGAAGGTTTGGAAATCGGCTAGTGCTCTGACCCGCGAGGGCCGAACAAATGAGTCGGTGGATGCGTGGGACGTGGCGACCTTCGTCGATACGCCTGAAAAGCTCCGCACGTTTCAACTACAGATTCTGAACAACGACGTGGGGTCTCGTAAGAAGACCCTAATCGACCAGATTCAGATAGTGGTCAAATGGGATTGGGCTGCGCCGCCTCAGAATTCTGTCAAGACGGAGAGTGATCTCGTTACCTACGGCCAGGGTGCCCCTGGAAAGTAAAATGTGCGACCATTTCAGAACAGTTTTCAGCCAGGTTGTGGGTATCAAGAAAACCAGGAAGCGACCGCGCGGATGTGCCGCTGCGCCGCTTGCGCATCTCCCATTCCGGTTTTCCTGGGGGGAATCTGAGGGCCCGGGGAACGAGGCTCGGCCGCTCGTCTCCAAATCCGCGGTGCGACCATCCCATCGGGGCAGAAATTGAACAAATTCCTCAATTTTCCCTTTGACATTTCGCACCAATTCCGATATAATCAATAATAGAGATGGGTGTTGGGAAGAATGAGGGTGATAGCCGTTAGGTCCTCGGTTTTTCTCACGTTAGTGCCTTTCTCGTGAAATCGTGCAAACTACGAAAGAACTTGTTCGCCCGAAAGGACAGACGATGGCTGAGTATGGGGCCGGTTTGCACAAGGAGGTGACGTTGATTTTCCAGGGAGCATGGGATCCAGAGGTAGACAATACGGAACAATCCTACGCGCCGAGGGGGAGGAACAACACGGCATACCATGTGGGCGTCGCGCCTGCTCGTGGTCGGCACAGAGAGTCCAAGCTCACGTCCGTCGCGAGGTCGCTGACCAGAGCCCCCAATCATATCTTCTCCGTCAGGTCAAGACGTGAGAGGAAGAGACTAATGTCGATATCCAGGCATTTGATCATTAACCATTCTGCTGGTTAGAACGGCAATCCGCCGCTGGCGTGTACGATCTTCCGATTTAAGTATTCGCCACCACACAAATCCGTGCTGCATTTTTTGCTCTGAAAAAGTGCACATTTTTGTCTTGCGCCAGCCGGATCGAGTTGGAGTCCTATAATAGACTCAGTTCCATTCTTCTTCCTGATTCTAATGTCATCTTGTGAATCGCGGCCCAGGCCGTTTCCCAGAGCAAAACTCCACAACCACGTTGACAACCCCTTAAATAAGAGGTAGAATACGCGCTTTGCATGATGTTCAGACTCATAACAATTGTCAGTCAAAGCCAAGTGACAATCTTACCGTAGCTTTCAGGAGATTGCGAGATGGATCATCTCAAGTCGACAACGAGAAGTATTCTGCTTGCTTTGGGCGTCGCAGCCATCGCACTTTGCACGACCGCGAGGGCCGCCCGGACGGCGGACGCCGCGTCCTCCAAAAAAGAGGAACAGAAACCCGAGTTCCCGCCGCTGAACACCGTGATCAAGGGCTATGAAAAAGTGATCTCCACGGCTGATGGAGAGAGAAGTTTCTATACGGTTTGGATCCGTGAAAAAGATGGCCAGATGCTTGCCGCCCTACCGCCAAATTATGAGACGATAAGGACATTTATTGCCATGACCGTCGCCACCGGGGATTCGTTCGCGGGCTTGCAGGCGGGGGACATGTACGTGTATTGGAAACGGTATGACAAGCGTTTGGCGCTGATTGAGCCAAATATTGAAATCAAGTCCACCGGGGACAAGGAGTCGAAGGACTCCGTAAAGCGGCTCTTCACGGACCGCGTTATTTTGGACGTGCCCATTGTCACCATGTCGGGCGGCTCTCCGGTGATCGACATGGATGAATTACTGGTCGGTCAGGCGAGCAAATTTTTTGGTCCACGTCTTCGATCGTCGAGTCCGAAGTTGATAAAGATCCAGGAAGCGAAAGCCTTTCCAAAGAACGTGGAGCTTGCGTTCGAAATCCCCACACGAGGCGGACGTCTGCAAACGCTTCATTATTCCATCAGCGAAATCCCCAGGGGAAGCGGCTACAGACCACGGAAGGCGGATGAACGCATCGGATACTTCACCACCGGATACCAGGACTATGGCAAGTTTGACGATCCGGAAACGAGGGTACGCTATATTACTCGGTGGAATCTTGAGAAGGCCGATCCTTCGCTGGCGATCAGTCCTCCGAAGAAGCCGATTGTTTTCTACATCGAGCATACAACCCCGGTCCGCTATCGACGATGGGTCCGGCAAGGACTGTTGTATTGGAACAAAGCCTTCGAGAAAGTCGGGATATCGAACGCCATCGAGGTCTATTATCAGGATGCGCAGTCAGGCGCTCACATGGAGAAGGACCCGGAAGACGTCAGGTACAATTTCATCCGCTGGCTCAACAACAACGTCGGCCTCGCGATCGGCCCCAGCCGGATCAACCCCGAGACCGGGCAGATTCTCGATGCGGACGTGATTCTCACTGACGGCTGGATACGTCACTTCTGGACGACGTACAAGGAAGTCATGCCCGAGTTGGCGATGGAAGGCGTCGGTCCCGAAACGCTAGCGTGGCTTGAGGACCACGCCAACTGGGATCCGCGCATCCGGCTGGCGCCGCCGTCTCAGCGTGGCTACCTCCGCGACGAGCTGGCCAAACGTGGTCATCTGCCCTACGGAGGCCACCCGATGACCCTGGTCGACACCAGTCTGATCGGCGACGACGAGTATGATGGTTTGATCGGTCGAACGTCTCAGCTTAACGGGCTATGCACACTGGCGCATGGAAAGGCCTTTGATGTTGCGATGTTCAGGATGAACATGGCCTTGATGAGCGGGGAGGCGGACGAAGATCCGAACGACAAAGACAAGCAAGACGACAAGGAAGCAGACAAAGACAAGGAGAAGGATAAGAAGAAAGAGAAAAAAGAACCTATGATAGACGGCATACCAGAGTCTTTCATCGGTCCTATGGTCGCTGAGCTTGCCTGTCATGAAGTGGGACACACGCTGGGTTTGCGACATAACTTCAAGGCATCGAGCCTCTATACGATGGCGGCTATCAATAGTAAGGAGCTCAAAGGAGAAAAACCACTGGCTTCTTCGGTTATGGACTACCTACCGGTCAATATGAATTACAAGGACGGAGAAGTTCAGGGCGACTATACGATGATCGGCGTTGGCCCTTACGATATATGGGCTATCGAGTATGGCTACACTCAGAACGAGAAAGACCTCAAGGGCATCCTGGATCGTGTCGCCGAGCCGGAGCTACAATACGGCACCGATGAAGACACGTTCGGTCCGGATCCATTGGCCCGCCGCTACGATTTCAGCAAGGAGCCGCTTGACTACGCTAACAACCAGATGCGAATCGTTCGGTACAATCGCGATCGAATCATCGATAAGCTCGTGAAGAAAGGTGACAGTTGGGCCAAGACGCGCGAGGCCTACGAGACGACTCTCGGCATGCAAATGCGGGCCGTCAGCATGATGGCTAACTGGCTCGGCGGTGCGTACGTGCACCGGGACAAAAAGGGTGACAAAGGAAATCGATTGCCCATCGAAGTCGTCCCGGCCAAGAAACAGCGGGACGCGCTAAATTTCGTGATCGAAAACACGTTCAAAGATGAGGCTTTCGGACTCACTCAGGATCTTCTGCAGCGGATGACCGTCGACAAATGGCTGGACGATATGTCCTCTTTTCTGGACGAATCCACCTGGCCCATCCACGACAGAATTCTGGGCGTGCAGGTGTACGTCCTGGCCCGGCTGATGTATCCGACGACCCTCCGGCGGGTCTATGACAATGAGTTCTTAGTTCCCGCGGATCAAGATGCGCTCACGTTGCCGGAGTTGCTGGATACGATCACCAAGGCAATCTGGAGTGAGCTGGACGAGGAACCCGGCAAGAAATATACCGACCGCCGGCCCATGGTCTCCAGCCTGCGGCGAAATCTGCAGCGAGAGCATCTGGACCTGATGATTGACCTGACTAAGGCGGATGACTACGGTACGGCGGCTTATAAGCCCATTGCCACGTTAGTCGTCGAGAAGCTCCGTCGGCTCAAAGAGGACAAGATCGACCACATCTTGCAGACGTATGAGGAGAATCTCGATCCGTACACGAGAGCTCATTTGAAAGACGCGAGCACGCAGATCGAGAAGGCTCTGGATGCCAATTATATTTACAGGCAACTCTAAGTGAACTGGCCCGAAGAAGCCGTCGCCGACAATATTGGAAAGGAGCGGAAATGAAGTCTGTGAAACAGATTGTGGGTGCTTTGTCTCTGGGGATGATTCTGTTACTAAATGGCAGCGTCGACGCCGCTCAATGGACTGTTTTCCAGGGAAAAGAGGGTCCGGGCATGGGCAAGCACATTGTCTTTGTGACTGGCGATGAAGAGTACCGTTCGGAAGACTCCATGCCGCAGCTTGCCAAGATACTGGCAGTACATCACGGGTTTAAGTGCACCGTGCTCTTTGCCATCAATAAGCAAACCGGCGAAATCGATCCTCAGACGCTGGACAACATTCCCGGTCTCCAAACCCTCGAGACGGCGGACCTCATGGTCATGTTCTTGCGCTTTCGGGAGCTGCCCGATGACCAGATGAAGTACATTATTGACTACACTAACTCGGGCAAGCCTATCGTCGGACTGCGGACAGCGACCCATGCGTTCTTTTACCGAAAGAACACAAACAGCCCCTACTCCAAGTACAGTTGGCAGAACAAGGAATTCAAGGGGGGATACGGCCGGCAGGTCTTCGGCGAGACGTGGATCAACCATTACGGCGCCCATCAAAGAGAAAGCACGCGCGGCCTGATCGCCAAGGGGAGGGAAAACCACCCCATCGTCAGGGGCATCGACGACATCTGGGGCGAGTCCGACGTTTACGAAGTCACGACCCTGGCGGGCGATAGCAAGCCCCTGATTATGGGCCAGGTGCTATCAGGCATGAGTCCCACGGACCCGCCGAATCCCAAGAAGAAGCGGATGACCGTCGCCTGGACCAAGACCTACACCGGCGAGAGCGGCAAGACGGCTCGAATCTTCACGACGACGATGGGGCATGCCTTCGATTTCAAGAACGAAGGTTTCCGCCGCCTGATGGTGAATGCTTGCTATTGGGCTATGGGCATGGAGGACAAGATCCCCGCCAAGAGCAACGTCGATTTCGTCGGACGCTATGATCCGAACAAGATCGGTATGGGCAACCACAAATGCGGCCTGAAGCCCTCCGACCACGAACTCAAATAGCCCTTTGCCGCTTCTACTTCGATCCGAGCGAGAACAAATGTGAAAAGGTCCTCAGGTACATTCGCCCGCCCGCAACGGCCGGCGTGGAGTGACTCTTTTCGCCCAGAGGATTGACGGCTAGCAGCTCATAGTCCGCGGCGGCTTTGACGACGACCACGTCGCCTGTTGTCGCGATGCAATACAACTTTCCATCCACCCAGACGGGCGAGCCGTAGAATTTCTTCGCCGGCCTTTCTCGCCAGAGCTGCTCCCCGGTGTTGCTCCGCAAGCACGAGACGTAACCCACGTCGTCGAACATGAACAGGAGGCCGTCCTTGGCGAGGCACGTCGGGACATAGGGCATGAAATTGCCGTCGATTTTGTAGGCCGCGGCCGGCGGGCTGGACTTGTCGGCCGAGCCGGGTCGAATCGCGATCAGGCGTTTGCCCCGACCGAAGTCGCCGCACGTGCCGATGATGAGCCCGTCCGCGAAGACGGGCGAAGCGACAACTCGACTGGTGAAGGCATCGGGCACTTCCCATATTACGGTGCCCGTTTGCGGATTGACGCTCGTCAGGCCGTGCGCGAAGCTGGCAAAGATGATCTGAGGTTTGGTATCGCGGGGATAGACGCACGGCGTGGAATATGAGGTCTTGTTGCTCGTCTTTCGTTCCAGGGTCCATCGGGTTTGGCCGGTCTCGGGGTCGACCGCGATCCAGGCGCTCTTCGCTTTCGTGCTTTGGCTCTCGTGCTCGTGGCTAAAGACAACGACGTCACCTACAACGATGGGAGAGCTGCCGGCTCCGTGCTGGCAATGGACGCCTTCGAGGGTTCGTCGCCAGACCTCGTTGCCGTCGTGGTCGAAAGCCGCGAGGATCGTCTCACTGTCCGTGGGCCAAAGCACGTACACGTGGTCGGCGTCCACGGCCGGCGTGGTTGTCGCATAGCTGTTGAGCGTGTTCACCCGATATCTGCTGAGGGTGAAATCCTCTCGCCACGCGATTTGGCCATCAGACACACGAATTGCCAGCAGGATGCCCAATCCGGCTTTCTGGTCACCGCTGGTGACGAAGACCTTATCCGCCCAAATCACCGGCGAGGAATGCCCCCCTCCCGGCAGCGCGATCTTCCAGTTATAGTCCGCCTGTGTCCATTTGACGGGGATCGTGGTGGCCTTGCTAATCCCCTGCCCATCCGAGCCTCGGAATCGCGTCCACTCCTGTCCCCATGAAGCAATCGCCGGCAGAACAGCCCACGCGAGCACGCCCACCAGAAGCCATCTGCCGGCGATTGCACGTCTACTTCTTCTTGCCATCGAACCTCTCCGACGTCATCAGCCTTGGCCGAATCGGGGATTAACCGTTGAGCACCCAGCCCTTGCGGTACGTCTTGTGGATGTACTGGTCGGCCTCGGGGCAGTTAACGGCCTTGATGTTCTTGGCGTCCCATTCGAGCTTCTTGCCCACGCGGTAGGCCACCAGTGACAAGAGATTGTGGTGGATCAGGGCACCCGAGTAATCGAAGTTGCACGTCGTCGGCTTGCCCGTTTTGCACGCGACGATCCACTCTTTGTGATGACCGAGCGACGGCGGGATAAGATCCGCAGGCTTGGGTGACTTGTACTGCGTCATATCGTTATCGAGTTTGGGCATGAAGATCCGAAGACTGTAGTCCATTAACAGCCAGCCTTTGTCGCCCTTGAACATTGCGCCCTTGAAGAGCCAATCTCTGTCGAACGCCTTCGAGGGCATGCCCGGCTTCTTGCCGCCGTCATACCAGTAGACCTTGACGGCCGGACGCCAGTCGTTGGCGGGATGATCCCACTCTGCGGTCAGCCACTGAGGCAGCGTGTCCGGATTATACGGTGTGCCCTCAGCCTTGCACGTCGTCGGAAGCTTCAGATCGAGTCCCCAATAAGCCATGTCGATCATGTGGCTGCCCATATCGCCGATCTGTCCGCTGCCGAAGTCCCAGAAGCGGTTCCACTTGAGACAGCCGCCAACGTATCCGGGATTGTACGGATGGAAATGCGTCGGACCGATCCACAGGTCCCAATTGATATAGTCGGGTATCGGCTTGACTTCCGGCAGATAGCTGCCGCCTTCCGGCATCCGGCTGCACCAAACGCGCACCTCGCTCGGCGTTCCAATCGCCCCACCGCGAATCAACTCCACCATCCGCCTGTAATTGTCACTGGCGTGAATCTGCGTGCCCATTTGCGTGGCGATCTTGTTTTTGTTCTTGAGATACGTCTGACGTACCATGTGGGCTTCTTCAACCGAGTTGGCCAGAGGCTTCTCGGAATAGACGTGCTTTCCGCGATTCATCGCCCAGACGTTAACGAAGGCATGGGTGTGGTCAGTTGTTGCGCAAACGACGGCGTCGATGTCCTTCTGGTCGAGACACTTACGCCAGTCTTCGTAGGTTTTAGCCCTGGGAAACTCGGCTGCCGCGGCCGCAAGATTCTTCCGGTTGACGTCACAAAGGGCGACAATATTCTCGCTCTTGACGCCATTCAAATCAGCCTGGCCACGGCCGCGGACGCCGACCACCGCGATATTGAGCTTCTCGTTGGGGGATTGGCCCGCTTTCAGAATGCCTGATTTCAGGACCATGAGTCCCGCCCCGGCCACGGCGCTGCTCTTGAGGAATGTACGACGCTTCATTGGGAAATTCATAATTGGTCTCCTAAATTGTCCCTACCCAATCGATGAGAAATTCGTTTTTGCCATCGCAACAGCTTAACCGAATCAAACCCGTCGTTCAAGTACTATTTCAGACTCCGAGAGCGTGAAACGTGCCTTGCAAGCGCAGGTCAAGAGTGTAGAATCGGGTTGCTTGTAAGCATGGATTTACACTTGATACGGTCATTGAACGGGAGAAACGGCCATGGACAAAATCGAAATGAATCCTATTGGCATCGTGCACTCACCATACAAGCGGCCCAAGAATATTCCGATTCAAGGGACGTTCAAGCCGGAGGTAGAGGCTTGGGTTGAGCTCAGAGAGGAGTATAGTAGCGGGCTTAAAGACCTCGACAAATTCAGTCACGCCATTCTTCTGTTTTACTTCCATCAATCTCACGAGGAACGGCTTCGGAGCAGACCTTTTCTCGAAGACCAGATGCACGGCATCTTCGCGATACGCAGCCCTCATCGCCCGAATCATATCGGTCTATCCGTGGTGAGAATCAAGCGCATTGAAGGCAACAGGCTCTATTTCACTGAAGTTGACGTTCTGGACCAGACTCCCGTCTTGGACATAAAACCCTATGTAGCGTACTTTGATAATCGCAAGGACGTCGTCTGTGGATGGATAGACAAACACTTCGAGGCCGGCGATATTCCCGACGCAACGATTCTGAAGTGACACTCGAATTCAATCGCAAGTCGCCCCTGACGCCCACCGGTACTCATTGTTGAGAAACCATTCAGTTTCTGACGCCAAGTGCCATCGCTCGCGCCCTTTGCGACTGAAAGGTCGTTAGCTTCACCAGCTCGATTCCATTTCCCGTTCCCAGATTGCGGGAATATTGCTTAGCAACGGGATTGTTCCAGTGTTCGTACACGCCAAGGCTCGTCAGGCGAACGACATTTCCTTCATGGTCCGGATCGTAGAACGTTCCTGAAGGAGGATTATCCGCCAAAGCCGCCTCGACGAGATAGTCGCTCACGCCGGACCGGTGCGGTCCATCATCCCATTCGGTCCAGAGGAAATCAAAGCCAACCGAATCGATCGCCACCGGGTCCTCCGAAGCGAAGAGACTCGACGTCCAGTCCCCGTTAAATGGCGCACTATTCCATTTCCTCGGAGCGCGCTCTTTAGCATGTTTTCCCGCGTAAAGCCCGTCGATCAGATAAAGCAGTGTTTTGCCCCCAAGCTGTTTATGGCCCATGAGATCGACCAGAGTCCTGTAATGCCCCATGCCGGGCGTGGTGTACGGAAGGTCTTTATGCATATCGTAGTATTGGGTGCTTCGAGCAGGTCTGCGAACCAGCGAGCCGTAATGATTCTTCGCACAGAGCGTGATACCCGCCTGATCGTTGTGGCTCTTGAGGTTTGCCAGATTGATCAGGTAGGTAGCCTCAGCATAGGACTCAGGCACGTAATCCGTTTCCTTCCCCTTGGCGTCGGGCGCGCTCCAATAGAACGGGATCGACGAGTGTTTCGCAGCGGTCCGTCCGAATTTTCCCAGAAGCTCCAGGTATCGCACGTTCGGGAACTCCTTGTAACACATCTGATAGTACTCATTCGGGAAATAGCAGAGCGTGTCGCCGACTGTGATGTCGCTTTCTGCGGCGCCGACCACGTCTACCAGTTGGCGCAGCAAAGCGATAATAACCTGGGGCGACGTATTCATGTAATCGACGCTCCTCAGGTTGTAGTCTTCGATGCTTGTGACCGGGCGCTGATTCCAAATTCGGATACAGCCCACGAAATTGACCTTGATGACGATCTTCTCTCCCGGTTTGTACCCGATCTGACTCCTACCACGCGTCCTATTGAAATATCTAAAGAGTGTATCCCAGGCATCGGCATCTGTTTGCCCGCCGGTGAGACCTTGGATCGCTCTGCTCATCATCCGGTTGACCACCGCCTGATCCGTATGGTTGGGCTGCCACCAATGTCCGTCGCCGGGCCCGTTCCAGTCGGTCGCATCAGGATCATGGACCCAAACAACGCGGCCGGGATGAATGCCCTTGGCTACGCCGATCGGCGCGTTTGCCGTTGGCTCGTCAGCTTACAGGACTGGTTCCGTTGTTACGCTTTGAGCAAGCCACACCGCTCCGATGCTAACGCCAACAAGGATCACGCACAGGACATACCGAGACTGCGCAAGAGAGCGTTTCGCCCGGCGAACCGCCGCGATGGAGCCTGCGGCGCCGGCAAGCCAGATCACAAAGCCCGATGCCAATGGAAACGCCACTCGCTGACATGGGTATGCGGCGCGGGAAGGCTTAGGTATCACACGAATCAGAAACCACAGCAGTGCCGCTAAGCCGCCAATTGGAAACAGCCACGTAACCCAACGATATTTCCTTTCATGCTTCAAAGACTTGCCCGTTTTGGGGCACACGGCTCCTTTTCCTTCCTTTCTTAGCGATAGCATCTCTTAGCCTCCCAAACACTTCTATTCATAGTCAAATTTTGCCGGGTTATAACAAAATCTCATGTCGCTGGCAGCTTCTTGTCCCAGGGATTAGCTTTGCGGGGCTTGTATTGTGGTCTGGCGTCCTCGTCGGGCATCTTGTCAACCACGGCCTGGACTTTCCCGATAGCGGCTTGGTATTTCGGCTTCGCACTGGAGATCAGATTGTGCTTTTCAAGAGGATCGGACAGCAGGTCGTAGAGTTGTGAAATCTTCCGCTGCTCACTGACCCACACCTTGTACCGTTTATCACGAATCACCCGCTCGGTGTAATCGACTTTGCCTCGGACACCCTCTCTATCCAGTATGGCCGGTCCATGGCCTAGGGCCATGATCCACCGCCGGGGGGAGTCTTTGGTCTTGCCGAGCAGGAGCGGCGCGATCGATACGCCGTCGATTGGTAGGTCGTTGGGAACGTCTGCACCCGCCAACTCGGCGAACGTCGGAAGCAGGTCCGCAAAATCCGTCAGCGCGTCCGTTACGATCCCCTGAGGTACGAGTCCGGGGCAGTTAGCAATATACGGCTCACAAACGCCGTTCTCGGTTTTCTTGGCCTTGCCGCCTGGGATTTTCCGGCCGTTGCGCGTCCCGGTAATCCCACCGCCGGAACCGTTATCCGTCGTGAAGATGATGATGGTCCGCTCGCGTATCTTCAGTTCATCAAGGGCTCTGACGAGTCGGCCAACAAGCCGATCTACATAACGGACCATAGCCGTGTGCTTTTCGAGCATGGTCTTGACGTCAGGCTCGACGGGTGTTGCCACCAGAGGGCTATGGGTCAGCGCCATGGGGAAGTAGAGCATCATGGGTCGGTCTTTGTGCTCCGTCATAAACCGGATCAGGTAGTCGGTGTACACGTCAGGTCCAAATTTGCCGTTGTAGGTCTTGCTGCCGCTCGGAGTATTGATATAAGGGTCCCAATACCGCTCGGCGCTGGGCGGGTTGCCGGTTTCGTACCCGGTCCACATACACCAGTCATCGAAGCCGTGCTTTCTCATCGCGTCGGGTTCGATCCGAAAGTCATTGATCTGCCATTTGCCTACTGCCGCCGTTGCGTAGCCGGCGGTCTTCAAGATACGGGCGAACGTCATATTCTGTCGTACCTTCCAATCGAAATAACCGACGCCCCATCGGGGAACATCCCAGTGGTTGACCCATCCGGTGCGCCAGGGGTACTGACCCGTCAGCAGCGTGGCCCGGCTCGGCGTGCATTGCGGCATCGAATACGCATTCTCGAATCGCATACCTGTCTTGGCCAACGCATCAATATTCGGCGTCTTGACATCTTCGGCGCCGTAGCAGCTTATCCACTCTTTGCCTAGATCATCAACCATAATAAACAGGATGTTCGGCCGATTGCTCTTCTCCCTCGACAAGGAGACTCTCGGCAACGCCATCACAACCGCCGAAGTTCCGATTAGACTCAAGAAGCGTCGTCTTGTCAGTTTGATACTACCTTTGTCAATACATTTAGAAATAGCTTCTGATGTTATACGCATCCCGCTCATGTACATATGGTTTCTGTTGCCCATTTGAATCCTCTTGTGTGAAGGTCAAAATCGCTTGTCCATTATAGGGCTGGTACAGGACTAATTCCTCGTGTTCGTCACCGCACAGATCAACGGCAAAGGCTTGCACCGCGATGTGGCTCTTATCTTCTCCCCATCGAAGCTGTTCTTTAACCATTGTTTCATATTCGCCCAGATCCGCAACGACGTTGCCATATCCATCGACCAGCGTCCGGTCAATCGGAATCCACAAGGATTGCTCCC
>JARRQQ010000004.1:0-21396 GCA_037381725.1 Sedimentisphaerales bacterium | reverse complement strand
CAGCCCGGCAATGATTCTGTTTCGTGGCGGGAAATTCACGGCCAACGGCTCGTACCGAAGCGGCAGCTCGCTCACGCACGCACCGGATTCCGCGATCAGCCCGAAGAGCTTTTCATTCTCGGGCGGAAACACGTTCGCCAATCCGCAACCCTGAACGGCGATGGTCCGCCCGTCCGCCGAGAGCGCTCCCTGGTGGGCGGAAGTGTCGATGCCGCGCGCCATGCCGGAGCAAATGGTAAAGCCCGCCGAGGCCAAAAGATGGGCGAATCGAGAAGATTGCTCCTGGCCGTACAGGCTGCAATGACGCGAGCCGACGATGGAAATCGCCAGATTGTCGTCGCGAGTGAGACTGCCTTTGACATAAAGGACCGGCGGCGGATCGTAAATCCGCTTGAGCATGGGCGGATAGCGCGGATCATCGAAATGGACGATCCAGACACCAAGCTTGCGGGCCAATTCGAGCTCTCCGGCGGCGTCGAATTTGTCCCGCGTGGAGGCGATCCGCTCAGCCGTCTTGAAACCGATACCCTCGACCTTAGCCAGCTCGCTGACCGAGGCGCCGATGGCGCGGTCCGCCGAGCCGAAGCGTTTGAGGAGCCTGGCGAACGTAGCCGGACCAACGCCGTCGGCCCGGATCAGCTTGAGCCATTTATCAATATCCGTCGAATTGGGGGGTAATCCTGCCATGGCGACATTAAATCACGGACCCGCCCAGGACTCAAAGAAAATCAAAACCGAGTCAGAAAAGGGGACAGTCAGCCTTCCAAACGACAGAAGGCAGACAGTCCTGATCCCGCCGGTAGCCTCCAAAGCGAAAAACGCTCGTCGGCCCGGCGATGGGACTGGCTCTTTTTGATGGTGTCTTTCCACCTAAAAGTGCCTGTCCCTCTTGTTTTGTCTAAATGTCGGCCACAGAAAGCTCGGGCGCGTCCCTTTGGCCCCCTTAGCTATAATTTGCTTGACGGAAAAACGGGCGATTTGGTATAAATCTATATGGAAATGTTCGTTTCGGCACGATGATTGCCCCAAGCCGGCGACGAAGGAATGGGTGTTTGTGGCTTTATGCACTGCCAACAGAAAAACTGTTGATATTCAGCACTTTCCAAAGGAGGACGACTATGCGCAGAGAAATAATCCATTTAGTTCTGGCCGTGCTTTGTCTGGGTCTGTTTTCCACGAGCCTGACCAGGGCGGAGCTTGTCGGCTGGTGGCGGGCCGACGAGGGCTCCGGGACGGCGGTCCTGGACTCAAGCGGAAATCAAAATGACGGCACGATCCATGACAGCGTAACTTGGGCGGACGGCAAGATTGGCCTGGCGCTGGCGTTCGACGGAACACCCGGCTACGTGCTTATCCCCCACAGCGACAGCCTGAAACTCATCAACCAGGGCGACTTCTCGATCCTCATGTGGTTCAGGCAGGACGTCGTTTCAGGCATCGCCAATCTCCTTCAGCAGACAGACAACAACGGCACGGGCAGGACTTTGCTCCTGGCCGACGCCGCCGACGGCATCCGGTCTTATCTGGGCGGCACCAGCACGTTGTCCGGGGTCATTGAAGAAGCCGGGGTCTGGTATCACGTCGCTATGATCGTAACGGAAGGAGGGGCTGCCGATACTATTGCGTTCTATATCAATGGCGAGCAAGCCGGCACACCGGGGCAAGTCAACTCGGAAGACTCTGAGGGCGACTATCTCATCACCAGCAACAAGACTCTGGACGGCCGGTGGTTGAACGGTTTGATTGACGACGTGAGGTTCTACAATCACGGTTTGTCGGAGGACGAGGTTCTGGCTGCGATGGAAGGCAGTGGCGGAGGCTATCCCCTTGCTCGTTCTCCCAGCCCGGCCGACGGTATTCTGTATCCGGATACGTGGGTCAATCTGACCTGGACGCCGGGGGACTTCGCCGTTTCGCACGACGTGTATTTAGGCGAGAGTTTCGACGACGTGGACAACGGGACGGGCGAAACGTTCCGGGGCAACCAGCTTGAGACGAGTTTCCTCATCGGCTTTCCGGGCTATCCTTATCCGGAAGGTCTTGTCCCGGGGACGACGTACTATTGGCGAATCGACGAGGTCAACGAGGCCGACCCGAACAGTCCGTGGGAAGGCCCCGTCTGGAGCTTCTCGATTCCACCCAAGACCGCGTACAATCCCGTCCCGGCCGACGGCGCCGGATCGGTGGACCTGGACGCAACCCTGAGCTGGACGCCCGGCTTCGGGGCGATACTCCATACTGTGTATTTCGGCGACGACTTCGACACCGTCAGCAATGCGACGGGCGGAGCGCCGCTCGGCGCCGCAACCTACAGCCCTGGTCCACTCACGGCGGCGAAGATCTACTACTGGCGAGTCGATGAGTTCGACGGGGCCGAGACGCACATGGGTAGCGTCTGGGTGTTCACGACGCCCGGCGCAGTTGGCGATCCGAAGCCGGCCTACGGCGCTACCGACGTGCAATTGAACGCGATCTTAAGCTGGACGCCCGCCGATAGCGCAGCGTCGCACCAGCTTTACTTCGGCACGGACAAAGAGGCCATACGCAACGCCGATATGGGCTCGCCCGAGGACAAAGGCTCCAAGGCACTCGGGGCTGAGAGTTATGACCCCGGATTGCTCACCGCTGAAACAAACTACTATTGGCGCGTGGACGCGGTCGATGGTCAGGGCAATACGGCGAAAGGCCCGCTCTGGAGCTTTACGACGGGCGCTTACCTGCTAGTGGACGATTTCGAGAGCTATACCGACGATGATCCGAACGGCCAGGCTATCTGGCAAACGTGGATCGACGGCTTCGGCGCCGCCGACAACGGCGCGCAGGTCGGCTACCTCATGCCTCCGTACGCCGAGCAGACGATTGTTCACGGCGGCGCCCAGTCCATGCCGCTGCTGTACGTCAACGAAGCCGGTGTGACGAATTCCGAGGCTTCTCTATCCCTGACGTCGCCGCGGGATTGGACACAGGCAAGCGTTGCGGCGCTCTCGCTCTGGTTCAGGGGCGGCGCGAGCAACGCCGCCGAGCCTTTGTACGTGGCGATCTCAAACAGCACCGGTACTCCGGCGGTGGCGGTCAACGATGACGCCGGCGCGGCCCAGACGAACAGGTGGACCAGGTGGGTTATCCCACTGCAAGTTTTTGCCGATCAAGGAATTAACCTAGCCAACGTCGACACGTTAGCAATTGGTTTGGGAACCAAAGCCGGCGTAGCCGCTCCCGGCGGAACGGGAACGGTGTATATCGATGATATTCGGCTGTATCAACCGTGAGGTGAGCTGAAGTTGAAAGTGACTAAAGTGTCTAGAGTGTACCCATACGGGCTGCAACCGTGCGCACTTTAGTTCACTTTAGTCACTTTACACGCTATTTGCGTCTAAGGAGGCACATCATGCGTGCAAAACTGATCCAATTAGTCTCATTTGTCTTCATTCTTGGATTTTGCGGGGCCATCGCCGGGGCGCAGGAGAATCAGATCGTCAACGGCGAATTCGACGACGGCCTCGACTCCTGGGGCATCTACGCCTATCTGAACACCGCCGAAGGCTTCGACGTCGAGGTGGTCCAGGGGGCCGGCCTCTCCGGAGAGAACGCGGCCATGCTCGACATCTACGATTCCACGGCGCTGACCAGCATCGGGATCGCCCAGGGAGGATTGGTCTTCGAGCCGGGCGAGACGTATCCCATCTGCTTCACCGCCAAGGCCGACGTGACCAGGGGGCTGGTCGTCCTGATTCAGGGCAACATCAACAACTCCTCCTATCCGACCTTTCTGGACCAAACCGTCGAGTTGACAACCAAGCGAAAGGACTACACCATCGAGTACACCCACACGGGCAACGCGATCGGCGCCGGCGAGAACGAGGACCTGATCCTCTATCTCATGATTAAGGGACCCTCATGGTCTCCGCCCGGGGCGAATCTGAACGGAAAGGTCTGGATCGACCGGGTGTGCGTCGGCGCCGACGTGCCGCGCCAGCCCGTCTATGAGGCCACAAGCCCGACGCCGGAAGACGGCGCGGCATTGTTGGATACGTGGGTGACGTTGGGCTGGTCGCCCGGCGATTTGGCCGCCTCGCACGACGTCTACCTGGGCGACGATTTCGACCTGGTGAACGAGGGCGCGGACGAGACGTTCCGAGGCAATCAACCGACTAACTATTTCGTCGCCGGCTTCCCCGGATTTCCCTATCCCGAGGGCCTGACACCAGGTACAACGTACTATTGGCGAATCGATGAAGTCAACGACCTGAACGCGGACAGTCCGTGGAGAGGTCCCGTCTGGAGCTTCACGGTTCCCGCCAAGAAAGCCTACGCTCCGAACCCACCTAACGGTGCGAAGTTCGTGGACCCTGCGCCCACGCTCGCCTGGACGGCCGGCTACGGAGCAAAGCTGCACACCGTCTACTTCGGCGATAACGCCGCCGACGTGGAGGCCGGAACGGGTGATACGAGCAAAGGATCGGCGGCGACAACGAGCTTTGCTCCCGGCGCGCTCGAACCGAATAAGACCTACTACTGGCGGATCGATGAGTTCGACGGCGCGACGACGCACACGGGCGATGTCTGGAACTTCACGATTGCCAAAGAAGGCGGCGGCCTTAAGGCTGAATACTACAACAACGCCACTCTGACGGGCGTGCCGGCGCTGGTTCGTATCGATCCTGAAATCGACTTTGGCTGGGGCAACGCCACGACTCGCGGTGTCAACTCCCCCGCGCCGAACATCAACGTGGACAACTTCTCGGCCCGCTGGAGCGGCGAGCTCGAGGTGGACCTGACCGATACGTACATCTTCCGCGTCACCGCCAACAACGGTTTCAGGCTGTGGCTGGATGATCGGCTCATCATCGACTTCTGGGGCAACCCCACGACAAGCACGTTGGAGAGCGATCCGATCGACCTGATCGGCGGGACAACCTGCAATATTCGGATGGAATACTACGAAGGCGCCGACACCGCTACGGCCCGGCTGTTCTGGGAATGTAGCCAGCGGGAACGACAGATCATTCCCCAGGCCGCACTGTCACCGCCCGGCAAAGCGAACCGACCCAGCCCGACCAACGGCACCGTCGGCACGAAGTTGCAAACCGTGCTGACGTGGGTTGCGGGAGACGACGCCACCTCGCACGAGGTGTACTTCGGCGCCGACGCCGAGGCCGTCAAGAGCGCGACCAAGGCGTCGCCCGAGTTCAAGGCGACCAAGCCCCTCGGCGACGAGAGCTACGACCCCGGCCCGCTCGCCTGGGACACGACCTACTACTGGCGCGTCGATGAGGTCAACGACCTGAATCCGGACAGTCCGTGGGTCGGCGTCCTCTGGAGCTTCAGCACGGGTGATTTCCTGCTCGTGGACGACTTCGAGAGCTATACGAATGACGACGCGGCGGGCCAGGCTATCTGGCAAAGCTGGATCGACGGCTTCGGCATCGCCGATAACGGCGCCCAGGTCGGCTATCTGGTTCCGCCGTACGCCGAGCAGATTACCGTTCACGGCGGCGTACAGTCCATGCCGCTACTCTACACCAACACGGCCGGCGTGGAAAATTCGGAAGGCGTCCTGACGTTGACGACGCCGCGCGACTGGACGGCCGAGGGCGTCGGCGAGCTGTCGCTCTGGTTCATCGGCGACCCGGCTAACGCGCCCGAGCCGATGTACGTCGCCCTGTCGAACGCCAACGGGACATCCGCAATCGTGGCGAACGACGATGCAAACGCCGCCACGACGGATACCTGGACAGAATGGGTGATTCCGCTGACAGCGTTCGCCGATCAGGGCGTGAACCTGGCCGACGTGGACAAGATCGCGATCGGCCTGGGCGCTAAAGGCAACGTCGCCGCACCTGGCGGAAAGGGAACGGTGTATTTCGACGATATTCGGCTATATCGACCGTGACTTGAGTGTGAACAATTTAGAAAACGTCTAATCATCTGTGGTGCTGGATGAAGGAGGCACGTACTATGTATCAGAAACTGATTTGTCTGGCCTGCGTTGGCTTGTTCCTCGGTGCATTTACGAACATGGCCGGGGCGGATATCACGACGGGTCTGGTGTCGTACTGGAAGCTGGACGACGGAAGTGGAACCACGGCCAAGGACAGCGCCGGGTCTAACGACGGAACGCTCAAAGGCGACGCCACGTGGGCGGAAGGCTGGCTCGGCGGCGCCGTCCAGCTTGACGGCGACGACGATTACGTGGACTGCGGACACGGGACCGTATTCAACACCGTCTGCCGGGACGTCATTACACTGGCCGCCTGGGTCAAGGCCGATCCCGCCCTCGGACCCGATTGGGGAGGGATCATCATGAGGGGATATGGTTATCTGTTTGGCGACGTCGATCCCTATGATACATTCGCGATGTATTATCACAGGCCCAACGAGCGGTTGGGCTTTAAGACCAACAGCACGGCACCCGAATGGATGGCCTCGCCGGACAATTCGGCCACGGCCCTGTTCGACGGCGAATGGCATCATACCGCGTCCGTGTACGACGGGGCGGAAAAGGTCATCTATCTTGACGCTGAGGAGATCGTCCGAGAGGCGGCGACGGGCCGAATCGGCATCGGGGAGGGCGACGGCCGGGTCTTCCTCGGGGGCGGAAGAGACGTTGAACCGATGGTCATCGAATTCGGCGGCCTCATCGACGAAGCCCGCATCTATGATCGGGCGCTGACGCAGGAAGAGATCGTGGCCGTGATGGAGAACATCGAGAGCCTCCCCTATGCTGGAAGCCCGAAACCACCCGTTGGGAGTCTCCTCACGGATACCTGGGTGAACCTGAGCTGGCGGGCTGGAGATTTCGCCGCCTCGCACGACGTGTATCTGGGCGACGATTTCGACGCCGTGAGCAACGACGACGTCGCCGGCGAGACGTTCCGCAGCAACCAGGCGGGAGCGTCTTTCCTTGCCGGCTTTCCGGGCTACGCTTACCCGGATGGCCTGGTTCCGGGTACGACGTATTATTGGCGGATTGACGAGGTCAACGACGCCGATCCGAACAGCCCCTGGAAGGGCCAAGTCTGGAGTTTTTCGATTGCGCCGAGAACGGCCTACAATCCAGTTCCGGCTGACGGCGCCGAATTTGTCAATACAACCGTGACGCTGAGCTGGACAGCCGGGTACGGCGCCAAGTTGCACACGGTATATTTCGGGGACGACTACGACCAAGTGAACGACGCGACCAGCGGCGCTCCGCGCGGCACCACAACTTATGATCCCGGCGCGCTTCAACCGGAGAAGGTCTACTATTGGCGCGTCGATGAGTTCGACGGTTCTCAGACGTACAAAGGCGACGTGTGGAGCTTCACAACGCCGGGGGCGGTCGGTAATCTGCAACCTGGCAACGACGCGACCGATGTCCAGATGAATGTGATGCTGACCTGGACGCCGGCTGATTCCGCCGCTTCGCACGAGCTCTACTTCGGAACCGACAAAGAAACGGTCCGCAGCGCGGGGACAAGCTCGGCTGAGTACAAGGGCCAGAAATCACTCGGGGACGAAAGCTACGATCCCGGACTGCTTCAGTCGAATGCGACCTATTACTGGCGCGTGGACGAGATCGACAGCCAGGGCAATAAGGCCAAAGGTCCGCTCTGGAGCTTCACCACGGGTGACTACCTTCTCGTAGATGACTTCGAGGGCTACAGCGACGACGACGCGGCCGGCGAAGCCATCTGGCAAACCTGGATCGATGGTTTTGGGATCGACCAGAATGGCGCCGTCATCGGCTACGTGATGCCCCCCTACGCCGAGCAAAGGATTGTCCACAGCGGCGCACAGTCGATGCCATACGCCTACGACAACTCCGGCCCCGCAAATCTATCGGAGGCAACTGCGGATACCGCGAATCTGGCCATCGGCCAGGATTGGACGGCAGGCGGCGCTACAACCTTGTCGCTGTGGTTCAACGGCGACCCGGCGAATGCGCCCGAGCGGATGTATGTGGCCCTGTCCAGCACGAACGGCGCTACGGGTGTGGTGACTCACAACGACCCGGACGCAACGTTAGGAAGCCGCTGGACGCGATGGAGCCTTCCTCTGGCAGAGTTTAGCAACCAGGGCGTCCAACTGACGCGCGTCGAGACGATAGCCATCGGCTTCGGCGACAAGAATAGCCCACAACCCGGCGGTTCGGGTTCGATGTACTTCGACGATATTCGGCTGCAATAAGCTCGCTGATTGAGTGTAAAGAGGACCGGTGAAATAACCGAAACATTTGTGAATATAGTTCAGGATTTTAGGAGAACGATCATGTTAAGAAAGCTGGTCTGCTTGGTGTCAGCGCTCTTTATGGCCTTGGTGGCCTCCACAACAACCAACGCCAGTCCACTCAACCAGGACCCCGGTCCGGACGGGATCGTCTCGGTCATGGCCGTGGACTACGACGGCAATATCGAGCGTAATGGCGTTCAATGGGAACAAGTCGGCCCGACGGGCGGCTTTACCGGCATGGCTGGAATGCAAGCTAATGGAGGCGGAAATATCGATACCAACTACGCCGCCACCAGTCCGGAACTCGACTACGAGATCGACTTCGTCAAGACGGGCACGCACTACGTCTGGATACGCGGATGGGGCAACGGCGGCGGCGACGACTCGTGCCACGCCGGCCTCGACGGCCAGGAAACCCCTCTGTCCAACCGAATGACCGGCTGGAGCGACAGCTACTCGTGGCACAACAACAGGTACGAATTTCCGGAGCCGTCCCAGATCGACATCCGCACGACCGGACTGCACGTTCTGAATATCTGGATGCGCGAGGACGGCCTGATTATCGACAAGATCGTCCTGACGACGAATCCGAACTACGTACCAACGGGCGACGGCCCGCCTCTAAGCACGCGCGGTCCCCGCGTCACCGCGTACAACCCGGACCCGGCCGACGGCGCGACGGACGTCTCGCCCCGCGACGTCGTCCTGAGCTGGACGCCGGGCGCCGATACCGCGCAGCACGACGTGTACTTCGGCACGAACCCCGACGACGTCAATCAGGCTACCGCGACAGTCGACCCTGCGGGCGTTTATCAGGGACGCATCGACCCGAACATGTACGCTTTGCCCGAACGTCTTGAATTAGGTCAGACGTACTACTGGCGAGTCGACGAGGTTGGCGCCGACAACACGGCCAACAAGGGCGGTCTCTGGACCTTCACGACCGAGCTGTTTTCTTATCCGATTCAGAACGTCATCGCGACCGCATCGAGCAGCGAAGACGGCAAAGGCCCCGAGAACACCGTCAATGGCTCGGGACTGGACGCCACGGGCCTGCTGCACGGCAACGTGAGCGTCGATACGATGTGGTTGAGCAGCCGGGACGGAGAACAGCCAACCTGGATTCAATACGAATTCGACAGAATTTACAAGCTGAACGAAATGTGGGTGTGGAACTCGAACGACAGCCTCGAATCCGTGATCGGCCTGGGTCTCAAGGATGTGACTATCGAGTACTCGGTTGACGGCAACGATTTCACACCTTTGGGAACGACCCACGAGTTCGCCCAGGCGCCGGGCACGGCCGACTACGCCCACAACACCACCATCGACTTCGAAGGCGTGGCGGCGAAATTCGTCAGGCTCACCGCCAACAGCAACTGGGGAGGGATTCTGAACCAGTACGGCCTGAGCGAGGTTCGCTTCTTCTACATCCCTATCAGCGCCAGAGGTCCGGAACCAGCTCTTGGTGCTGAAGACGTGGGTCTGAGCGTCACCCTAAGTTGGGTCCCGGGCCGGGAAGCCGCGATGCACGACGTGTACTTCAGCGACGACTACGAAGCGGTCGTGGACGGTACGGCGCTCATAGGGAACGTAGCTGGAACGAGCTACGGTCCGCTGGACCTTGAGCTAGGTACGACGTATTACTGGCGCGTGGACGAGGTCAACGACGCCGAGACGCCCTCGACATGGCAAGGCGATTTCTGGTACTTCACGACGGTCGATTCTTTGCTTGTGGACGACTTCGAGAGCTACACCGACGATGACACAGCGGGCGAGGCAATCTGGCAGACCTGGATCGACGGCTTCGGTGTGCCCGAGAACGGCTCCCAGGTCGGCTACCTGCTCCCGCCGTACGCGGAACAGGCGATTGTTCACAGCGGCTATCAATCCATGCCGCTGACGTACGACAACACTGCCGCCAGCTATTCCGAAGCGACCGCAAGCGTTGATAACCTGGCCAGCGGGCGCGACTGGACCCGCAACGGCATCCAGGACTTGTCGCTGTGGTTCAGAGGTTATCCGGCGTCCGTGGGCAACTTTGTCGAAGGGCCGGCGGGGACGTATACGATGACCGCCGGCGGGACTGACATCTGGAACCAGGCAGATGAATTCCATTACGCCTTCAAACAGCTCTCCGGGGCCGGCTCGATTGTCGCGAAGGTCGAGAGCGTCGAGTTGGCCGACGTCTGGACGAAAGCGGGTGTGATGATCCGCGAGACGTTGGACCCCGGCTCGAAATTCGCCGCCGTCTACATTACCCCGACAAACGCCGATGGCACACCTACGGAAGGATGCCGATTCCAGGCCAGGACGGACACGGACGGCAGCGCCACCAGCGACACCTCCGTAGCGACGGCTGAGCAAACCGCGATCACGGCGCCCTACTGGGTCAAGCTCGAGCGCGACGTGGCTGGCAGCCTCAGGGCGTACTACGCCAGCGACGGCGTCAACTGGCGAGCGATGATCTGGAGGCCGAGCGTCTCGATGGGCTCGACCGTCTACATCGGTCTGGCCCTGTGCAGCCACAACGCGGCCCTGACCGCTGAGGCCAAATTTTCGAACGTCCAGACCACCGGGACGGTCACGGGTCAGTGGCAATCGCAGGACATCGGCATATTGAACAACTCCGCTGAGCCGATGTACGTCGCATTAGCCAACCGCACGGGCACGCCGGGGATCGTCTTCCACGACGACCCGGCCGCAACGCAGATTGAGGACTGGACGCAGTGGATGATTCCGCTTCAGGCGTTCGTCGATCAGGGCATCGACCTAAGCGACGTGGACAGCATCTCGCTCGGCGTCGGCAACAAGAGCAATCCGCAGCCCGGCGGCAAAGGAACCATGTTCTTCGACGACGTTAGGCTCTACCCGACGCCTCCCGTGGAAGTGCCGAAGGAAGCCGATACGATATTCGAGGCGGAATCGGCCGACACCCTCGGCCCGAACTGGCGGCTGTATCACGATCCGTCGGCGTCGGGCGGGGAATATATCGGCTCGGAAAACGGCGACGGCAGTGACACAAACACAGCCCCCGGGGCGGCCTGGGTGGCCAGTTACAATTTCAACGCTCCAGCCGCCGGAGATTACAAGGTCCTCTTGCGGGTCATCACGCCCAATGGCGAGGACGATTCCTTCTGGGTCCGGATCACGACGGCTACCTCACAGACGCACGAGGACCCCGATCAGCCGGGTACAGGCTGGGTCAGGTTCGGTATAGACAATTCCAGCCAATGGCACTGGGATACGGTTGACAGCGATGACCACGGCAGCGAGGTCGTCAACTGGACGCTGGAAGCCGGGGAGCACACACTGGAGATCGCCAAGCGCGAGGACGGCGCGTTGCTTGACGCCATTCTCGTCACCGACGATCTCGACCTGGACCAGAATACGCTTTGAGGAATTGATTATTGACTATTGTCTATTGACTACTGTTTCGGACGCGCCCTTGACTTGGTGACGTTCGCTGAGTGGTTTCTGTTGCGGAAACAAGGAGTCACAATGTCACCCCTGCGTTCGGGCTTGTTGCTAAAGGAGAGATTGTTTCGTCGCTTCGCTCCTCGCAATGACAAACGCGGCGTTTACATGTCATTGCGAGGCCTATGAAATAGGCCGCGGCAATCTCAAACGCCCAACTGCAGCGTTCAGCAACAAGTCCATTCGCGGAAATGACAAATCGTGTTTCCGCAACAGAAACTCAATCGTCAATTTATGCCTTAGGTATTGTCAATGACATTGACCGGGTGTCCGCTCAGGCGGTCATCAGGAAATCAGGTGAGTGCGGGCAATTTGCAGATGCGCCACATCCGCCCTGATACCCTGAACCCTGGTATCCTCCATCCTGATAACCTGTTATCCTGATACACTCTTCCCAGCCTCCCCTTGACCAAGAGAGTGTACCCGCTCGTCGATAGTTAATGACGTAGCTCCACGGGAGCTTCCCGACGCGGCATTAGATCGCAATAGTAGAACCCGTTCTCCCTCAGCAAAATCTCGCCCGGCTTGCACGAGACTGGCCGGTGGAATAGCGGCCCATCGTAAACAAAGGAGTGGAACTCGCCGTTCTCACCACATGGATCGACGGCAAAAGGAAGCATGGACAGGAATTGCGCATCGAAGTCTCTGCCGACACATACCCTATCGAGCTGACGCGAATCGGCGCTGGTAATCACCGCCCTGAAGCCCAGGTTGATAAAACTACAGGCAAGTCCGGCGGTGGCCGATTGCCACAACGGAAACAAACCCTCCATCCCGATCGTGGCAAGCCTCTCCTCGCGATACTCTCTCAACTCCTCCAGGAAGACGTCGCCGAAGACGACGGACCTAACGCCGGCCTTCTGATACTTCACCAGGACCGCGCGCATTTTAGATTCGTACTCTTCGTTGGAGGCGTTCTCGGTGATGAAGATCTTCTCAAGAGTAAGTCCGAGCGATTCGGCCTGCTGTTCGAGCAGGACTCTGCGAACGTCGTGCATGCAAACCCTGTCATGGTCCCGGGTCAAGGTGGTCAACAGGGCCGCGACTTCATAATCGCCGGCCCTGCGAATCCGATGGAGGGCCAGTGCGCTGTCCTTGCCTCCGCTCCACGAGAGTAATACTCTCTCTTTCGTCATCTTATCGATCCGTCACACATTCGTAGGGGCAGGCCCGCGTGCCTGCCCTGGGTCCGGTCCCATGAGGCAACCACGTGGGGTTGCCCCTACTTCAAATCGAACGCACTATTATCCAGCGGTGCGAACCAGCCTAAATTCATATCCGCCGAATCCACGCGATAGATATTCTCGCCGTCGAACGGGGCCATCACGCGAGGCTCGACGTGGCCGTCGCTCCAGCCAACGTTGGCCTGGTCCCTGTGGCGGAAATGAATCGACGGGGACATAAAGAATTCCGTCACGGGCCGACCGTTCTGAACGGTAAAAGGCGGCTCGGTAAACGAGTATTCGATCAGGTAATCCGGGCCGTTGGCCATCGCGGTATCGGCGAACATCAGCGTCCGGCCGGGTGCGGCTACTTCCGTCATGCGCGTCGTCACGGCGTAGGCATCCCTCCAGGCTTGTGCGCCATCAATCCCACCCTGCCAAAGCCGACTGCCAAGGTACGTCATGTTGTAGCCGTATCCGCCGCAACCCTGCTCGAAATTCGTGTTCCAATCCTGCCCCTTCACGAAATCAGCTTTCGCGGGACATTCCTTGACCCGGCCATCCGCCAGGTATCCCGCCAACGGGCCTCGAAGCGGATCGAACGGATCGTCGAGCGTGTCGCGTGTTCCATGCCAGCGATGCAGGCCCGCGTTGTCCCACATGTCCTCTGCCGCCGGAACGTACGCGCCGTCATTTTCCATGGCGTACCCGATGCTCGCCAGCAGAAGCTGACGAAGGTTCGACTTGCACGCCAAAGCCCGGCTTCCCGACCGCGCCGCTCCCAACGGCGACATCAAGATCGCCATCAGCAGCGCCACGACCGAAATCACGGTCAGCACTTCAATCAGCGTAAGAGCGTGTCTTTTCTCAATATTCATAATAAGTGAGCTAAAGTGCCTAAAATGAGCTAAAGTGACACGCAAGCCCCCAGGGGGCAAGTGTCATCCCGAGCGAAGTCGAGGGATCTGGCCCACGAAGATAAGACTGCTTCGCTGCGCTCGCAATGATAGGGCCGTCTTACTTTAGGCACTTTAGTCACTTTCAACTTTAGGCACTTGAAGTTCATTTGCTTCGCCACTTTTCCACCTGGTGCCATTGCGAAAGAAGGACCTCCTTGTCCGCCTGGTCAATCACGTAATCCTTCGGCTCCGCGAGGTCGCATCGCGCGAGCCAGTTCGCCTGGCCGAAGTGACTTCCCAGGGCCGACTCCAGCAACTCCAAATCGGCATCATCGACGATGCCATCCAGATTGATGTCCCCGGAATACTCCTGTTCCTCGAGGACGCCGATCGCTTCCAGATCGAAGCCGCCGGATGGATCGATCGGCGCCAGCGTCGTATTCCAGGCGTCGTAGATCGGATGATTGTTCGCATAAAGATCCCACTCGGGCCACGTATTCGGATTGATATACACGACCGCCTGGTCGTAGAAATCTCCACTGCCCGGGATATCGACGATCCGCACGTAACGTACATCGTTGATATCGACGATTCCGGAGACGACGGCGGGCTGATCGGCAACGTCGCTCAGATCGAATGGCGTGCCCGTACACGTGCCGTAGGCGTTGGGGTGTTTGCCCGCAAGATTGTAGACCTGGGTGGTATCAATCGTGCCGAGCAGAAAGTCCACGCGCCCGGCGGTCAGTGAAACCGCCGGGAATCGAACGAAATCTTCACCGTTCGAGGAGACCTCCACGTAGGCTAACTCGGCGAACATCTGCCCGGCCACGGAGCCATCGTCCCAATTCGCGCTGGACGCGAAGCCGTTCTCGAAAACGACGAAATCGTAGCCTCGCCCCTGGCGAATCGGTTCGTCGAAGCTTAGGATAATCCGGCCGGGCACGATCCCTTCGTCGAGCTGCTGCTGGCCCAAATCGCCCAGGCTCACGATGTCGGCGATACTGCCGGTCGCAGGCCCGAGGGCCAAGTTCGGGTCGGTCCATTGAGCCGCTAAACCCGGTGCGGGCAGATAGCTGACGACCTCGGCCGCCCAGCCTCGGAAGATCGGATTGAGAATCGCGTCAGCCTCGCCCGGCCGAGCCGGTCGCCAGCCGTCGTTGGGATCGACGTATCCGTTCACTCCGGCTTCGGTGTAAGGCCCGTCTGGCTCGTCCGCGTCGCTGGAGCTCAAGGCGAACTGAAGGCTCTTGACCGAACCCAGCGAAGTCAAATCCACGTACCGCCACGTATCGACGATGTAATCCTCGCCATTATCCGCAGAGCGATAGTCCGCCAAATAGAAATCAACACTCCCGGCCACGGCGCCGCCGGCATCCTTGCCGGTAATGGTCAGCAGGAACCAGTCCGGGTCGTCGCCGCTCGCGCCGCCGAACTTCTTCGCAAAGGCATCGCCGAGGAGCATGGAGTAGTACCCGTAGCTGCTGTTCGTGACGTACAGGCCGTCCACAACGCCGGGTGTCTCCAGCGTCACCGTGGGCGGCGCTACCCAGCCGACATAAACGACGGCGTAGTTGGCCGAACCGCCCTGCCCCGTCCCCGTGACCGCATTGTACTGCGCGACGTATCCCATTGTCGTCGTATCAGTTATGTTCGAGTAAGAAAAGCCGTCCCACGACCCCCAGTCGGCGTCATAGTTGTTGCCGAAGTGCATCCCGCCGCTGACGAAGCCGCCCGTCCCATCGGCGCCGTTCCAATAGGACTCCGGTGCCAGGGCTAACTCGTCAAACGTGGCAATCTCGGCTTGTGCTACTTCCGCAACAACTAAGACGCCAATTACGCATACCCACCATCCCGCTTTCATCATTCTCACCGAAGCCATCATTCTTCTCCTTCCATCCGATCGAGCCCTTATCGCGAGGGCACCAATAAAAAAAGCCGCCGTCCTCACGAGAGAATCGGCGGCCTTCCTTATGCATCACAAACGCTTCTATAGCCACACAGCAGCGGGCTGTAAAAACCGCACCCGTGTTCCAACTCGCGAGAACACAACTAACGTGCAGCCAACTACAGGCAGGTTTTCTGACTTGCGTCTTACCTCAAGACCCCCTTCCCGCCCGGCTTCTCAAGCTGGACAGTGGATAAAATGTCTTTCGGATTTCCGATCAATGGACCGGAACAGGCGCTCACAGCGGCGCGACCGTCGCGGATTTCAACCGCGTTCCCATTTCAATATCCCGAAGCACACAACCCCGGGACCTGCAATCGGTTTATCTGCTTATCAAAGAACAAAAATTCTCATTACCAACCCACTGCTCGTTTGTCAAGCGAAAAATCGGAAATAATCAACTCGATCAACCTTCTGGCACTTCTAACCCAACTGAAGATCTGCATTTGACGTGTCTTGTTCCGGGATTTATACTCTCGAAAAAGTTAAAGCTTTGGCTCGACGAGGTTTTGCACGTGGGTATCCCGGAAATAATCGCTGACAAGAGAGCTCAAATTCTGGCGCTCGCAATCAAGCACGGCGCTCAGAATGTACGTGTCTTTGGTTCGGTGGCGAATGCAACCGCCGACGAGAAAAGCGACGTCGACTTTCTCGTGGACATGGAAAGAGGCCGGAGTCTTCTCGACCTGGGCGGCCTGCTGATGGATTTGCAGGAGCTGCTCGGCCGCAGGGTGGATGTGGTCACCGAAAAAGGACTGCGCGAACGAATCCGCGAGGCGGTGTTAAACCAAGCCGTACCACTATGAGAGACGAGATAATCGGCAAAGAAAGTGAACGAACCCGAGTGGAAGGGGTCTGTGACTGCGTTTTTCACATATCAGGCTACAAGCAGGATTGAAGAGTGCCTCGGGCCGAATACCGGCTTTCCTACCGCATCGATATCGGCGTATCAGTCCGGCAATCCTTAGTCAAAGAAGGAACACCTGACGGGTCTGCTGGCACCCGGGAAGCGCTAAACGCAGGGACTTCGATGAACTGCCGGCCACCCGAAAATGTACCTGATGCCTCTGCTTCACGCGATCCTAACCGGCTATGGCAGTGAGCGGGTGTCGAGGGCTCGGGGGTGCTTTGACGGTGTTCCGTTGTGGTATACTTCGTCGTCGGGGAGCTTCATGGCCTTGTTGTTGTGGGTCCAGCTTGGGAATTGTCTGGTGCGAACTTCGTCGGGGAACTCGCGATAGAGGATGCCTGGGACTCCTCGTTCCAGCGATTCCAACGAACCATCGGGCCGGGCGATGCAGGTCGGCCACGAGGAATAATGGCCGGACGAGTTGCTGGCAATCACCCACATCAGGTTGTCCGAGGCCCGGACCCGGATCTCCGCGGGGATGATTTCGTCGAGGATGGTCTTGCCTTTGTGGTGCGCGTTGTAGAAGGAATGAAACATGATCTTGACGCCTTTGTGCCGATAGATATTGTACATCTCCGGGAAGCAAGAGTCGTAGCATATCAAGAAACCCAATTTGTATCCCTTCAACTCCACAACGACCGTATGATCGCCCGGCGTGTAAAACTTCAAATCGCCACCCGTTAACATAGACTTGTCGTAACGATCGACAATCTGTCCTTCATCCGAGATGATATAAAGGCAATTCAAGGGCTTTTCATCCTCGCTAATGTAATGAGCCGATCCGAGAACGACCCAAATGTGACGTTTGCGCGCCAGCGACATGATTTGATGTGTTTCATCTCTCAACTTAGCCCAATCGAAATTGTCAAAGGAGGGTATATCCATAGGCGGGTATCCGCTCAGAGCCGCCTCTGAAAACTGCACAATATCCGCCTTGTTCGAAGCCGCCTCCTTAATGAACCGCTTCACGTAATCCGCATTGCTTTCGATATTCCCGCTGACGGGGAACTGGCACGTGGCCACTTTCAGCTTTTCTTCAGAGCGGCTTTTCTCCGCAAAGCCCAGCAGCAACACAGCCACCAACGACACTTGCAATAGAACTGAGCTTACACGTCGGAACGTAACATCATTCGTATTCATCCTGTGCCCTTCCCATCATGAAATAGATGACTTTGCCGGTTTTGCCTTTCGGCGCTTTTATTGTATTATACGCATTGGTGATAATAAATGCGCCTGTTTGAGTCATTTCGAGCGCAGCAAAACGGAATCGAAAAGACAAAGGTGCGAACGTCGAATACAAGTGACATTATGGAGGTTCGATCATGCAAAGGCGTGAATTCCTGGGCAAATTGGCGGGGACTTCTTTGGCCGTCTTAACTCTGAACGAGGTATTGAAAGGTGACCCGTCCGACTACGAAAAGCACGTCAGAGCATATCTCCACTCGATTACGCCGAGCCGCCAGAGGGTCGAGGACTTTCTCACGGGCGAATACGGACCCAGGGATCAGCGTCCCGGCGAGGTCTTCCGATACGATCCCGAGTTGGGCTGGGTCAATCATAAGGCGATAGGCAGCACGGGGGTCGACGGCACGAAGGTATTCTATAACTACGAACCCGACGGCGCCCGCAAAGTGATCAACTTCCCCGGCCAACCCAGCCGGATTCGCACGTATGGCAATAGCTTCACGCATTGCAGTCAGGCAAACAACAACGAGACGTGGGAAGAATACTTAGCCGCCCACCTCCAGGAACCCGTTCGCAACTACGGCGTCGGCGGCTACAGCGTCTATCAGGCCTATCGAAGGATGCTGAAGGTCGAGAAGCAATTCTCAGGCGGCTATATCATCCTCAATATCTGGGACGACGACCACTACCGCAACCTCGACGCGTGGCGGAGCATCCGCTACGGCTACGGTTCGAGATGCGGATTCACCCTGCCCCATTTAAGGGTGGACGTGGCGAAGGGCCGTTGTCAACAGATGGAGAACGTCTCGAACACGCCCGAGGCGCTTTACAAGCTTTGCGACGAAGAATACCTCTGGCGAACCTTCAAAGACGATCCGATTCTGAAAATGGTGATGGCCGCACGCGAGGGCGGTCGGAATATCTCAGACAAACTCATCAATCCCGTGGCGGTGACTTTCGGCATTCCCGATGAAAAGATCGCCGACACCGAGGCCGCGAAGAAGATCAAGAAGATTCATACCGAAGCGGCGCTGTTTGCGACCCAGAACGTTGTGACCCTGACCGAAGAGTTTGCCAAAGACGCCGGCAAAAAGCTGATGGTCATGCTCTCTTTCGGCCGGGGCAACGTTGCGGCGTACTTAGCCGGAAAGCCCTCGTTCGACCGGAGCTTCGTTGACTGGCTAAAAGATAAACCCTATCCGGTCATTGACATGCGGGAGGCTTTCGCCGCGGATTACAAGAGGTACAAAGTCGATATCAATGAGTACCTCAAGCCTTTTTACAATGGCCATCATACGCCCAAAGGTAATTTCTTTACCGCCTGGGCACTCAAAGACAGAATCGTTCAATGGCTCAATCCCAAACCCAAGCCGTACCGCTGAACGGCAACGCAAAAGACGGACCCGCCGGCCGAGATCACACGGAGGCGCGCCCTGCTCCGGGAGATCAAAGACAATCTCGGCCTCGAAATGAAGGCAGAGGACGGCGGACGCAAGACTTGGGGATAAAGCGCGACCCTCAAGGTAGCGTGTTCGAGATGGCGAGGAAATAGTCATGGTCGTGAGAATTATTGTGGCAGTCGCTTTCTTAGTGGTGTGCGCGGTGGTGATGCACAGGATGTTTTGGATGCTCGAACAGTGCGTGGCCGTTACTCAGGAGGCCAAATCCAAAGCGAGGGCCCGGCGATGGAAGGGCGCCGTGGCGGCGGTCGTTGTCGGTGCATGGATTTGTGCCATCTGTATCGCCTTTGGCTTCGATATGTCAAAGGCGATGCGTGAAGTCGTCTTCGCGGGCCCTATCGTCGTCACTATTCCAGTACTTGTCTGGGTGTTCCTCGTTTATTAGGCCGCCGAACCGGACTTCGTTTGAGAATTCCAAGGGAATTCAGGCTTTTTCTGCGTAGACCATTCTCTCAATCGGCATTGCGGCAAGTGCCCGGCCGGTAGGTTTGACATATTTCTCGGCCATTTCGTCGTAACCCACGTCCTCGACGACTCGCCAGCCGTACTCTTTCAAAAAGTCCGGCCACCCTTCCGGCTCCATGCCGAAAAGCCAAAGCCCGCTCTTCACGAACCGCTTATAGCCCTTTTCCCAGCCGTACATTGCCCGGCCATCAAGGAAATCCTTGCGCACATAGGTGAACGCAAGACGGCTCCCACTTACAGCCTTGGCCAGAAAATCAAACGTTGCCCTGATGCCTCGCTCCGTCAGATATTGCGTCACAGCCTCCCATACGAAAAAGGCTCTCTTGCTCGAAGTGTACTCGCTCGATTCCAACGCGGCACCGATACTCTCGCGGTCAAAGTCCATCGCGACAAGCCTAACGTGTGAAGGAACCGTTTCGAATATCTTGCGAAGCCGGGTCTGCTTGGATTTAATGTTCTCGAATTGATCGACCTCCCAAACAGGCGCGCTGGAAAGGGCGGGCAACCGATATGCCCGGGTGTCAAAACCTGCGCCCAAATTCACCACGGCCTCGATCTGACGGACGGAATCGATCAGCTTCTCGTCTATGTATCGTTTTCTGCACATCATGCCGTTCCAGATGCCGGGAGTGTCCTTCTCGGTTGCTCGGACCATCCAGGATCTGAACCGACGTGATCGCATTGACCACACGAAAACTCTGACGAGGAACGGCAGCATTTGATAGGCCAGAGCATCGTCGAGGATACGTTCGCCTTCAGGAAAATACTGTTCAATCGCGACGAGTGCCGTTGGCCCCGCCCCCGTTCTCGCTGCTTGTTTTGACATACTCTACCCAGAAAAGGCTACAAGACGCCGTCCCAAACGCCGCGCTTCCCCCCTGTCACGTCAGCATACCTGCTGGTAGCCCGGCAAGCGCTAAACGCAAAATCCCTGATGAGCCGGTCTCTCTCAAAAAAGTACCGGACACCTTTGTTTTGCCCTATCGTCAGACATGTAGTACATCCTCCTCGGTTATAGGAAGATCTTCACTTACGTGAACTCCGATCCAACTCAACATATTCAAGTTGCGGATCGTTAATGCGACTTCCTTCTTCTCCAAGGGAGGACGACGGCGTTGCTTCCAGGTCATGACTTCATTTAGTAGGTCAGCCTCACTGATCTGGTCTTTCTTTTTATTCTTCAGTTCTTTGGCTGCGAAGTGTACTGTGGCTGCAATCTCCGCTTGTTTAGTATTAAGACGCATAAACAAATCTGTTATCTTACCAAGGATATCACCCCATGTGTCAAGTTGTTGCGCATAAGCGCGTCTGGCATCTGCAAAAGTCTGTCCTACATGGACAGCTAACATGCGCCCCATCCGTTCTTCCCGGACTAAACCGTTATTAACCAACGAAGTGATATGCCGTTTCAGGTCCCCAGCATAAGGCCCATAACTTCCACGAGCGTAATGCAAACCCGTGCGCAAACCACACTCAGTAGCGAAGTAGGCGATTTTCTGAAAAGTTGTTCGCCCTACCGGAGGATGGTAAGGTTGCTCTTCAATGTCACTTAGAATTTCGACGATAGCAATCCATGCCGGTGGCACTTTGTATCCGCTGCAAGTCTGGCAACGGCTGGATTCCGAAATAGTTCGATCAAGGAAAGCTGACTTAAGTTCCTCATGAGGAGTTCCACAGGGTG
>JARRQQ010000003.1:0-25774 GCA_037381725.1 Sedimentisphaerales bacterium | reverse complement strand
ACTATTTTCTGGGAGATTGACCTATGAGAAAGCATAGAACCGCGTGGAACCTTATCCTCGTGATGGCGTCACTGGCGTTGGGACTTCTAATCCTGCCTCCCGAAGTAAAAGCGGAGATGATTGCCTCGAGAACGCAATCCGGAAAGGCGTTATCTCTGGTACGTCAGCAGCTATGTTCTGAGCTAGTTCAGCAGGAGATACAGCGATTTGGCCTTTCCAAATCCGAAGCGCAACAGATTCAAGCGGTTTTTGCTGATCACCGAGTGAGCCGCGAGATGGTTCAGCTTGAAAGAGAAGTGGCCAGGACTCCAAATGTCTCCATCGAGCAGAAGATGACGGGCAGGCTGTTGACCGCCCTGCAATCCTCCGTCAAGAATCACATGAAAGCCGACCTTCGACAGGAGCTTTCTGAGCGCGCAAGGAAAATCCCAGGCAATCAGAGACTGATTGCTTCGCGCTTGAGTATGATGAGTGTGAGCGACGGCACCGTGGACGGGCGGATAGCTCTTGCCCAGGCACAGCGTGCACTGACGGCTGAAACACTTGTCGCTCTGGGTATGCCAAAGGAAGATGCAGCCAAGACAATAGCCAAGCTGAAGGACAGTGATATTGACAGGATATTCACGGGAGGACTCCGGATAGGATATCCTGCGGGTATTGATTTTTCTTCCGGAGACGGGCAACTCCTGCTGGTGATTATTATTCTGGTCGTCGTAGCCATACTCGTGGGCGGGGCGGTAGGCGTTGTACTGCTTATAGTTATTCTTATTGCGCTTGTCTATTATCTGGGGGGCGGTCATTGGTCATACGCCCCTGCGGAAGGTTTCCGCTTGACCTTAATGCATACACCAGGTAGCTTATTGACATAAATCGGCTCAGGCGGCCGTGGTATGCAACTCCTTCGCCTGTGAATACAACGATATGTGTGTCTTCAATATGAGAAAGCCTCACCTGAGCTTGCCGGTGAGAATGAGAGTGGGACAAATCCTGCTCTTGACTATTGGATGGTCTATTCCGTACCTCGCGCCGGGTTGTGCCTTATCTCCGCCTCGCCTGGACTATTCCAAGTACACAGCGGAGGAGCTTAACGACTTCGGCGTTGTGTATGAAAGAGCGGGAAACCTGCCTGAAGCGCAGCGCGCTTATAGCAAAGCCCTTGAGAAAGATCCCGCCAATTATGTGGCTGCCTCAAATCTGGGGAATATATGCTACCAGAATGGCCAATATGAAAGAGCTTTTGCTTACTATAGGAAAGCTCTGGACCTTTACCCCGATTACGTTCCTGCCTTGAACAACCTGGCCAACGCCCAGATTGAGACGAAGGATTACGACGGCGCGACGGAACATCTTCAGAAAGCACTGGAACTGGCGGAGACAGAAGAGGAAAAGCGAGCCGTCTACCTTAGCCTCGCCACGCTGCATGAATGTGTCGGCGACGAAGCAGGATCCGCAGACTGGACTGATAAAGCAAACCAGATGACGTCGCCGACGATCATCTCCGACGTTCCCTTTTTCAAACAAACGAAGTATAACTGCGGTCCGGCGGCCCTCGCAAGTGTGTACAATTTCCTGGGTGTGCCGCAGGCAGTTGAAGAAATCTCCAAGCGCATTTATAGCCGAGAGCAGAAGGGAAGTCTGAATCTCCAACTGCTCATAGACGCCCGTGAACAAGGGCTGACAGCAACAATGTACTCAGGGTCATTTCAGAGAATAAAGGATGCTGTTAACGAAGAGATACCTCTCATTCTGATGATTTCAGCAGGTGGAGATTCAATGCACTACGTCGTCGTAGTAGGTTATGAAGCAGACGATCTTGCGACAATTCTTGTGCATGATGGATATGAGCCATACAAAAAATACAAGCGGGAAATGTTAGATACGAAATGGCGTGCCACCGGCTATTGCACCATTGAAATCAGTAACTAACAACATCAGCTTACGGCGATCGGACAGTCATTTCCGGCAACACTTTGGGCACTTTGCCTGCTTGAGTATTCAATTAAGTATGATGGCCCCCGCTTCCCCCCACTCCGTCATTCCGCGAGAAGACGAAAACCTATTTGTTAAGGGCTGACCTCGCCGCGGTCTCAACTGATAAAATATATACCAGACACTGAGGGCATTTTCAACAGCCCGGCTGTCTCCAGTTTCTCCACATTACATCTGTCATTTATCCAGAAACCCAAAGAAGAACTCTACTGGTTCATTAACCTTGTTGCATCCTCTTATCCGCACACGATCTATCAATTTTGGCGAGTTCTTCAGTTTGATACCTCTTTCCCACAGAGTATCGAATACTTTCTCGTCAATATGGTATTCTCTATCATCCGTTTTGATAATCTTTAAGCTTTCCTTAGCCGAATTTCTCAGTGCATCAGTGCCCTCATTATCAAGTTTGAAACCTATTCAGAGTCTTTCATTATTGGCAGGATTATAGAGTTGATAATAAGCTATTGCCGTTTGTGTTTCTGGACGTGTTCGAACAAGCTTTGCCTTGAATCGAAGATCTTTGTTCACGTTTATCTTAGGGAAGATGTCTACTACTGGCGTGTGACGTGAGTTGGTATATGGACCAAGCATTTGTCCTATATGGATTTTCTCTTCCGAGATATGTGAGAGTGCCTCTCGAACGCACTCGTTGAAGGCGGCCATGTCATTGTCCTTGGTCTGCTTGCAGAATGTGAAAGGCAAATCGCATTCCCGATGTATGAATCCCCTTAAGTCCGTTCGCAAGTCCTTTTCCACTAATGCGCAGAAATCCCTGTTTTTGGCAAATGCATAGCCGATCTCTTGATTGACCCATTGGTTCCTTATGGACTCTCTTGTCAGAATTGGCATGAACATATCACATTCTTCTATTCCCTCGGCTACTTTGGAGGTAAACGACTTGTGTGGTTGATTTCGTTCCTTCTCTGTAAGCACTATGGCATTCATTGTGGGATCCTGACCGATCAATCCCTTCAGAGATAGCATCTCCTGCTTGTCGTGCTTTGAATCATAGCTGACGAATATTTTATATGGCAAAATGGTATCCCCAAATCAGATAACGATGCGGCGGGAAATAAAGGTGTCAGGGGGACTGTTGAAAAAGTCGAGATTGCTTCGTCGCTGCGTTCCTCGCAATGACAAGAAATGCGTTCCTATGTCATTGCGAGCGATTCGGAAAATCGCGCGGCAATCTCAAATGTTACGGTGGGACTTTTTCAACGCCCCCGCAGTCACCTATTTCCACCAATTCCTCATTGTGTAATACAGAAGCTTCTTATCAAGAAACTCGGTTTATCTTTAAAGACATCTTCTTGCCGCCTTTCGATCCAACGTACACCCATTGGCCGGGAACGGCAAGTATCATCCGCGTGGGCAAAACCGGCATTTGCCCACCCTACGAGTGCTGCTGGTAGCCCGTTAAGCAAAAAAGGCGGAGAACCGGAGGTGTCAGCTTTGCCCCAAAGAGGGTAGATTCTTTTAAAGTCAGCGAGACTTGGGGTTTCATTTTTCGGGGTGATTCCCGGGTCTGATGAATTCTGTAGAAAAATACGAGACCCTGCCGATATACAATATGTACTTTTAGTGGCAATGATATGAGCTCCTCTGCGAAAAGTGGCAGACAAAGCTGAGGGTACAGCCGTTTCAGACCCCGGCTTCGGAGCGTTGATAATGTGTGTGTAGGCACGTCGAGGACTGTTTCAGCCTCGGGTGTGCCTTTGTTATAGGACGTTACAACTAATTCGGAGGCGGACCCCTGTTCGAGAATCGCGACGGGGAAGAAAATGTAAGATGAAAAGCCAGCCCAGAACCCGGACCAATAGGGTGAAAAAGAAGAAAACGTACAAAAAAACTTCCAAGCGCACAGGCTCGCCCCGGCGGACCTCTATCATACGAACGGCCCTGTGCTGCCTGGGGATCGGAATATGTGCATTCCTTTTTTGCAGTTGTCTGAGCTTCGATATCGGCGATTGGCCGAGCAAGTTCGTCTATCCGTACAATCGCCCGATCCAGAATTGGTGCGGCTCGATAGGCGCTTTCTGCGGCTATTACCTGCTCTACTACATCGGCCCGGGTGTCTTCATCACCCTGTTCGCGGCGGTTTGCTTTCTGGTGGCTAAGATCGCCAAGCGTCCGCCGGACCAGCCGGTGCTCCGGCTGATCGGCCTGGGATTGCTGACCGTGGCCGGCTCGATGACGTTCCAGTTCCTCTGGCCGGGCTGGCGGTTCGATTTTCCCGGCGGCTCAGGCGGCGTGCTTGGTATCGGAACCGCCGAGCTGTTGCGGCGACACTTCGCTTCGGTGGGCACGTTCATACTGACGGTGGCAATCTGGGTCGTCGGGTTGATTCTCCTGGCCGACAGCACTGTCATCATGATAATGCGCGGATTGGGCCTCGCAGCCGGAAAAACCATGGGGATGGCGGTACCCGCCTGGTCGGCGGCCAAAGAACGCTCGAAAGTCCTCAACGAGATATGGCGCGAGCTAAGCACCCGGCAAAAACCGATCCCAATGCCCGTGACAAAGCCGAAGCCTCGCAAGGACAAAGCCCCAGGTTTCTCCGACGAGGCCCCGGAACCTTCGCCGAAGCCCAAGGGGCCGGGCAACATTCCAATCAAGCAAACGGGAAACAAGAAGCCAAAGCGCCGTAAGGCCGGCCCATCCCAGGATAGCTTTGTTCAGCCTTCCTACGAAGACTATCAACTCCCGCCGCTGGATTTGCTGGCCGAGCCAGAGTACGGCTACGCCGCGGTGCAGGAGAAGGTCGTCAAGGCCAAGGCCAGTTCCCTGGAGCAGTTGCTCTCGGAATTCAACGTGAACGCCAAGGTGGTCGCCGCTGAGACCGGCCCGGTGGTCACGATGTTCGAGCTTGAGTTAGCGGCGGGCGTCAAGGTCAGTCAGATCGCCTCGCTCGCCAATGACATGGCCCGGGCGCTCGGCGTCGGGGCGGTTCGCGTTGTGGCGCCGCTGCCGGGCAAGCACACGATAGGTATCGAGGTACCGAACAGCGAGAAGGAAAAGGTCCGGATCAAGAATATGATGGAATTGGCCGGCAGTAAGCCGCAGAAAATGCAAATTCCATTATACCTGGGCAAGGATTCGTCGGGCGAGGCGCTCGTTTCGGATCTGACCAAGATGCCGCATTTGCTGATCGCCGGTACGACCGGATCGGGTAAGAGCGTGTGCATCAACAGCATCATCGTGGGCGTGCTGCTCACAAAGCGGCCGGACGAGGTCAAGATGATCCTGATCGATCCGAAGATGGTCGAGATGACGGCCTTCAATACGATCCCCCATCTGATGTGTCCGATTGTCACCGAGACGCAGATGGCCGTGCAGATTCTCGAATGGGCGACAGTCAAGATGGACGAGCGCTACGCTCTGCTGGCCGAGGCCAGGGTTAAGAATATCGCCGAGTTCAACAAGCTCGGCGCCGACGAGATTGCCGCGCGGTTCAATCCGAGCACGCCCGATGAAGAAGCGAAGATCCCCAAGAAGCTGTCGTACATCGTGATCGTGATCGACGAGCTTGCTGATTTGATGATGACGGCGGCCAAAGAGATCGAAGGGTACATTGTTCGACTGGCGCAGAAGAGCAGGGCGGTGGGTATTCATATCGTGCTGGCGACCCAGCGTCCCCAGGCGACGGTCGTCACGGGCCTGATCAAATCGAACATGCCGACGCGGGTCGGCTTTCGAGTGGCCGCGAGAATGGACAGCCGGATTATCCTCGACCAGAACGGTGCTGAGACGCTGCTCGGCGAAGGTGACATGCTGTTCCTCAAGCCCGGCACGAGCGACCTGATTCGTGCCCAAGGCACGTTCATCGACGAAGCCGAGATCAGGCGAATTGTCAAGCATCTCAAGGAGGTTGCCGAGCCGCAGTTCCATCCGGAGCTGACTCGGCTCAAGACGGTCGATACGTCTGAGATGGCCCGGGACGAGCTCTTCGACGACGCAGTTCGCATCGTGCTGGAGACCAAACGGGGCAGCGTCTCCCTGCTCCAGCGAAGGCTCAGCATTGGTTACGCCAGGGCCTCAAGGATCATCGAATTGATGGCGGGAGCGGGGATTCTGGGCGAGTACAAGGGTTCCCAGGCGAGGGAAGTGATGATGACGCCGGAGGAATACGAGCGGATCCGCGAGCAGATGAACGCGGACACCGAGGCGGGCCTGGATGGCGAGGCAGATGCGTCCTCAGACCGCGGGCACGATGCCCGCGACACAGCCGAGCCGGCCTACATCAGCGAGGGCCAACGCGGCTACATGTCCACCGATAGCGAGGACGACTGAATCTCTTCACGCACAATCTTTGCACAACGCTTTGTGCCCATCATGCTGACCGGTTCATTTCAACGCATCAACATCGCGTCGTGCTTTTGGTTCACCTCTTCCTATCCGGCTTGGCCCGGCCTTGCAACCATCGCTGTAGCCAGTTCTGTCTCTCCCCGATAGGAGGCCATCGAAGCTGATGACCGGGCCGTGATAGGTCCCGGCGCTGTGGCGGCTGATCGGGTGTTCGAGTTCGACGGACCAAGCGGAAGATGATAAAATAGGGTGATGAGCAATGACCTGAAAGACAAGACGCTGGGCGAACTCGAAGAGATCGTGGTCGGGCTGGGGCAGAAGAAATACCTGGCCAAGTACATCTTCAGCTTTCTTCATCGCGAAGGCGTCCAGACAATCTCGGAGATCACACCGTTAAGCAAGGTGTTTCGAGCACAACTCGTGGAGGAGGGTTATACAATTTCCCGGCTAACCCTATCTAGCAAGCGAACCGACCGCGATGGGACCGTCAAGTACGTCTTTACATTGGAAGATGGCAATCGGATTGAGACGGTTCTGCTACTCGACGATAAGCGGAGGACACTGTGCCTTTCCACTCAGGCCGGTTGTGTGATGGGCTGTGCGTTCTGCGCTACGGCGAGGATTGGATTCAAGGTGAACCTGACAACCGGGCAGATCGTCGATCAGGTCAACCTTTGTGTCGAGGGCGTCTCGCCCTTGAATCGTGGGCAGGATGCCCGCGACACGGCCGTGCGTATCAGCAACATTGTCTACATGGGCATGGGCGAACCGCTGGCGAATTATGATGCCGTACTCAAATCGCTTCGCATATTGAACGACCCGGCGGGCAAGAATATTGGCATTCGGCACATCACCGTCAGCACGTGTGGCCTCGTCCCGGCGATTCGCAAGCTCGCCGGCGAAGAACTCCGCCCGAGACTGGCCATATCGTTGAACGCGCCCACCGACGTTTTACGGACGCAACTGATGCCCATCAACGCCAAGTATCCGCTCACGGAGTTGATGAAGGCCGTGCGTTTCTACCAGGACAGGACCCGCCAGCGAGTGACCTTCGAGTACGTTCTGATCAAGGAATTGAACGATTCGACCGAGCAGTCCAAAATTGTAGTGAGACTGCTGGAAGGCTTGCTGTGCAACGTGAATCTCATCGAGCACAACCCTTATCCGGGATGCGAATTCGCGGGCAGCGACAGAGAACGCATCCGACGGTTCGCGTCGGTTCTGGAACGCGCGGGGATCGAGACAACCGTGCGGTTCAGGATGGGCCGGAGAATCAAAGCCGCCTGCGGCCAGCTCGGCGCCGACTGGCTCCACCAATAGAAGAGAAGAAGACGATGGTACGAAAGACGTCGATCATCACAGTTGGTCTGTCTCCCGCGTGGGACGTTACCTGCCGGGGGCGGAACGTGGATTGGGGACTTCACGAGACCATCGACGAACAGACGGTCCGGCCGGCAGGAAAGGCGCTCAACGTCTCCAAAGCACTGGCGTGGATGGGGCGCAAAAGCGTTGCCTCGGGCCTGTGGGGCAAGGATGATTATGAACAGGTGCAAAGATCCATGCGAGCGTTCAAGAACCATATCCGGATCAGGATGACCGCGGTCCCCGGGAGCACGCGGCGGAATATTACCGTCGTAAACACGGCTGCGGACAAAGAAATGCACCTGCGCCAAAAGAGCCACCTGGCCTCGACAAAGGCCTTGAAGAACTTGCAGGCCGATTTGGGTGAATTCCTGCGGCCAAACAGCATCTGTGTCTTCGCCGGAACGATGCCGGAAGATAAACTCTTGGGCGACGTCATCCGAATGGTGGGATTCTGCAAGAGTCGGGGCGCCAAGGTCGTGCTGGATACTTCAGGACCGGCACTGCGAGAGATTGTCCGTACCGGCACTGTGTGGCTCATCAAGCCCAACGTTGAGGAGCTGTCCGAGCTGTTAGGCGAGAAGATCAAAGACGGGCCTGCGAGTTTGGTCAGGGCCGGCAGACAACTCCTGGACAAGGTGGAGATCGTTCTGATTAGCCGCGGCAAAAAAGGGAGCATAGCCGTCACAAGAGAAGCCGCCTGGCAGGCTGCCTCTCGCGGTCGGGCAAAAGTCCTTTCGACTGTCGGGTGCGGTGATTATTTGTTAGCCGGTTTTCTGAAGGGATTGACGGATGAAGCCGATACAGATAGCGCACTTGCAGCCGCCACGCAAGTCGCCACCGCGAAGGCGTGGGGCTGGACGGAAAGCAAAACCTGGCAAGAGGTAAAACGGAAAGTGATCATAGCGATCAACTGCGTTTGAATCCTGAGAAATCAGACAAGTATCCCGGCACGCCGGGACGAGCGCCCCGTTTCACAAGTTCTACAACCATGCGAAAGGAGATTGCTTCGTCGCGGCGTCCCTCGCAATGACACACACAGAGTATTCTACGTTATTGCGAGCCGCTGTGTCGCTGCGCGGCTCGTGTCCTGAAGAAAGTAAGAGACCGCGTGGGCAAAGACGGAATTTTGCCCATTCTACAGCTCTGAAGAAAATGAATCGTAGGGCAGACGGGCAGATGGTGTTCTTGGAGCGAGAATACGGTTTTTACGCGGAAACAAGAATTTTTTACAAAAATATTGATTCGCTGTTTCGCATCCGCTATACTCTCGCACGTGAAGTGTTGCTCTGTCGCACGGGGTAGCGACGGATTTATGATGTGCGATTTTCGATTTGAAATCGGCATTCGGCAATCGATTGGGGTCAGCAGTATCACGGCGTGGCTGACTCAAGCCTCCGGCAGGGCCACATCGCACCGGTAACAAGACGGTGCCCGTGACAGATAATGACTTACGTTACCCGATGGTGTAATTGGTAACACATGGGCTTTTGGTGCCCATATTCCAGGTTCGAGTCCTGGTCGGGTAGCTTTGAAACTTATGATTTTCTATTTACTATTTACCATTTAGAAAAGACTTATGGCCGAGACGGTAGCGACAATATTGGCCGCAGGCGGCAGCACGAGAATGAACACCAAGCTGGCTAAGGTGCTTCATGAGGTGTGCGGCCGGCCCATGCTGGCCTACGTGCTCGATGCCTGTCGAAAGGCGGGCATTAAGCGAATCTTCGTCATCGTCGGGTTCGGAGCGGACCAGGTCCAGGAGCAGTTCGCTCACGCCGAGGACGTCGTCTGGGTCCGGCAGGACCAACAAATGGGCACCGGCCATGCCGTTGCGCGCTGCCGGGACCACCTCAAGGATTTTGATGGGCACGTGCTCGTCCTTTGCGGTGACGGGCCTCTCATTCGATCCCGCACGTTGAAGGCCTTGATCAAAAAGCACGAATCGGGACAATCGGCGGCGACCCTGGCGACGGCGGTCCTCGACGATCCATCCGGCTACGGACGAATCATCCGGGATGCGTACGGCAACATGCAGGGCATCGTCGAAGACAGCGATTGCACGCCTGAACAACGGACCATTAAGGAGATCAATCCGAGCAACTATCTGTTCAACTGCGGAATCCTCTTCGACGCCATCGACAAAGTGAAGCCTGACAACGTCAAGAAAGAATACTATCTGACCGACGCCGTCTCCGGCATCATCGCGACCGGCCACAAGGTCGAAGCGATCACGGCCCTGTCACCCGACGAGGCGGTCGGCGTCAACAGCCGGGCGCAGCTCAGCGCCGCCAGCAAGATCATGCAGCGGCGAATCCAGCGGCGACTGATGGAAGAAGGCGTGACGATCGTCGATCCCGACAATACCTGGATAGACGCGAGAGCACAAATCGGACAGGACACGGTCATTGAGCCGTTTACCTACATCCACGGCGAGGTCAAAATCGGCCGGGACTGCCGGATCGGACCGTTTGCCCATCTCAGGCGTGGGACAGTCTTGGGCGATGACGTCGTGTTGGGCGTCTTCACCGAGGTCAAGAACGCCATTCTGGCCAATCACGTTCGGGCGCGGCACCACAGCTACATCGGCGACTCGACCGTGGGGCAGAACGTCAACATCGGCGCCGGCTCGATAACGGCGAACTTCGACGGGGAAAAAGTCAACAGGACGAACATAGGCGACGACTGCTATATCGGCTCCGGAGCCGTGCTGATCGCACCGCTCGACCTCGATGACGGCTCGAACGTCGGCGCCGGCACGGTCGTCTCACAAAAGAGTGTGAACAAACTGGGTGGAAAGAACGAGACAGATGTTGTTCAATGACAATCTGAAGATATTCACCGGCAGCAGCAATCCGGCGCTGGCCGGTGACGTATGTAAGTATCTCCGGATCGTGCTCGGCGGGGCCGAAATCAGCACGTTCCCGGACGGCGAAAAGATCATTCGAGTTGAAGACGACGTACGGGGCAGAGATTGCTTTGTCGTGCAGTCTACCAGCGCGCCCGTGAGCGAGCACCTGGTCGAGCTGCTCATCTTTTTGGACTGCCTGCGCAGGGCCAGTGCCCAACGTGTCACGGCGGTCATTCCCTATTTCGGCTACGCCCGCCAGGATCGAAAAGACGAGGGACGGGTTCCCATCACCGCAAAGCTCGTCGCCAATCTCATAGCCACCGCCGGAGCCAACCGAGTACTCGCCATCGACCTGCACGCTCATCAGCTCCAGGGTTTTTTCGACATACCGGTGGATCATCTGACGGGCGAGCTGGTCCTGAGCTCGTATTTTCGAGACCAAAAGATTAGCAATCTGACGGTGGTCTCGCCCGACGTGGGCAATATCAAGATTGCATCCCGTTACGCCGCGCACCTGGGCGGAGAGCTGGCGATTGTCCACAAAAAGCGCATCAACGGGAACAAAGTTGAAGCTCAGAAGGTTATCGGCGACGTGCGGGACAGGAACGTCCTGATGTGCGACGACATGATCGCTACGGCCGGGACGGTCTGTAGCGCCGCGACCTTGCTCAAGGAACAGGGAGCCAAGAATGTGTATGTAGGGGCTACGCACGGCGTCTTCGCCTCGCAAGCGATGGACCGCTTGGCCAAGGCGCCGATCGATCAGATCGTGGTCACCGACACGATACCGCTGAACGAAAACGCCAAAAAGATCAAGGGACTCAAAGTCCTTAGCGTCGCCTCCATGTTAGGCGAGGCGATAAAGAGAATCCACAGAAACGAATCGGTAAGCAGCTTATTTAACAACATTTGATCGGGACACACAATATGGCAAAGACCCTGCTGTTGAAGGCGGAAGTACGAGAGCACACCGGCTCCAAAGCCGTGCAAAAGATACGTCAGGAAGGCAAAATACCCGCCATCGTCTACGGCCATAAGCAACAAGCCGTGGCGATCTCGCTGGATGCACATGATTTCGTCGAGGGACTGCACCACGGACATCGGCTGATGGACATTCAAGTCGGTCAGAAGAAAGAAAAGATGATTGTCAAGGAATTGCAGTACGATCACTTGGGTAAGACAATTATTCACGCCGATCTGATGCGAGTGGACGTCACGGAGTCGGTCCGGGTCACGGTGCCCCTCGAGCTAAAAGGCACCGCCGCCGGCACGCACGAAGGTGGCATCGTCGAGGAGCATGTCGACCACCTGGAAATCGAGTGCAGGGCGACGGACATTCCGGAAGTCATCACGGTCTCGGTAAAGGAGCTGCACGTCGGCGAGGCGCTTCACGCCGGTGAGGTTGAGCTTCCGAGCAGCGTCAAGCTGGTTAGCCCCTCCGAGATGCTTCTGGTCACCTGCCATCTGGTTGCCGCCGCCAAGACCACGGAAGAAATGGAAGAAGAAGAACCGGCCGCTCCTGAGATCATTGGCGAACCCAAGGAGGGGGCCGAAGAGGAGACTCCGGAGACGTAGCAGAAGGCTGAATTGGGCAAACGTGGGTTATGAGCGATATGAAACTGGTCGCCGGGCTGGGGAATCCGGGCGGCGACTACGCCGAAACGCGACACAATGTTGGCTTTAGAGTGGTGGATTTGTTAGCTAAGACGTTAGACATCGAAGTACGAAAGAGAAAATTCGGCGCCCGTTTCGGATTGGGCGAGTTTGCGAGTAATAAGGTGATCGTATTGAAGCCGTGGCAATTCATGAACCGTAGCGGCCAGGCCGTCGCCACGGCGGTGGGTTTCTACAAGCTCGACGTCGCCGACGTGCTCGTGGTCACGGATGATATGGACCTGGAGCCGGGCCGGATTCGCCTCCGGGCCAAAGGCTCGGCCGGGGGCCATAACGGTCTGGCGGATATTATCGCCAAACTTGGCACAAACGCGGTTGCCCGCTGCCGGGTCGGTATCGGCCGAACCCATGAGCAGGACGCCGTAGAATTTGTCCTAAGCAGACCGGCGGAAAGTGAAAGATCCTTGCTGGACGCGGCCATCGAGAGGGCACGGGACGCCGTGTTGTGCTGGGTCGAACGTGGTATCGAAACGACCATGAATCAATATAATCGTCTGAGTGATTAACCGTTGTGCGTACTGTAGGTAGTTTCAGCCAACAGAAAAGTATGCAAATTAGCGGGAGGTAACGAGCTTGGAAACTGTGGCAAAGAAAAGACTATATGAAGGAATGTTTCTTGTTGACTCCGCCTTGGCGGGAGCCGATTGGGACGGCGTCATGACGGCTATCAAGAGAGTACTCGAGAGGGCCGATGCGGAGATCGTCTCGATCAAAAAATGGGACGACCGACGACTGGCCTATGACGTCAAGCACGTCTCGAGGGGAACGTACATTCTGACCTATTTCAGAACGGACGGCAAGAACATCCAGGACATCGAGAAGGCCGTTCAGCTCTCAGAGAGAATCTTGCGCGTTCTAATTCTTACCGCCGATTATATGACCGCTGAAGACATGGAGAAAGACACGCCCGCTACGAAGGCCGAGAAAGAAAAAGAAGAGCGGAAGCCGATCCCCGCCAAAAAGTCAGGTGAGAAAGGCGAAGAGAAGCCGCAAGACAATCAACAGGCGGACAAGGACACAAAAGAAAAGCCGAAAGAGCCGGAGACAACAAAGGAAGGCGAGACAAAAGAGGATGCCGAAGATGCTGAGAAGGCCGAGACGGCAAACGAAGCAGAGCAAACCAAAGAGGAGGAACAGCCCAAAACACCCGCTGACGACTAACACAGAAGGAAGAATTCAGTATGGCCAACTATAACAAAGTCTTGCTTATGGGCAATCTCACGCGCGATCCCCAGTTGTCGTACACACCGAACCAGACGGCGGTGGTGGACTTCGGAATGGCGGTCAACCGCAGGTGGACGGGCCAGGACGGCAGTCAGCGGGATGAAACCTGTTTCGTGGATTGCCGCATGTTCGGCCGGAGGGCTGAAGTGATCAATAAGTACTGTAGGAAAGGAAACCCCTTGTTCGTCGAAGGCCGCCTGACGTTCGATAGCTGGGAGGCCCAGGATGGCTCTAAACGCAGCAAGCTGAGAGTCACCGTCGAGAACTTTGAGTTTGTCGGTGGAGGTGGCGGCGGCGCTGGCGGTGGCGGCGGCGGCCGGGCTGCGCAGAGCTTCGACAACGCGGGGTCCCAGGGCCCACCACCACCCAGCGATGATGATATCCCGTTCTAAAGTAATGATTTTTCTATAATCCATAGAGGTAGAGAATGGCAAGAAGACCGAACACCAGAAGAAAGCCGGGTTTCGTTGGAGCGCGTGAACAAACACAGTGCCGTTTTTGCAGGCGAGGCATAAAGCACGTGGACTACAAAGACATCGCCACGCTGCAAAAACTTCTGACCAATCGAGGCAAGATATACTCGCGCAAGCGCAGCGGAAACTGTGCGGGCTGCCAGAGAAAGGCCAAGAGGGCCATCAAGCGCGCTCGCTATATGGCGCTGTTGCCGTTCACCGCTTAGCACAAAGGACAGAAGATGAAGGTTTTACTTTGCGAAGATATTGACAAACTCGGCTGGCTCGGAGACATTGTCGAGGTCAGCGAGGGATATGCACGAAACTACCTGTTGCCTCAGCATCTCGCCAAGCCCGCGACCGAAGGCGCCATTCGGGCGATTGCGGAGGAAAAAGCCAAGCGCGCCGAGCAGCGCAGGCTGGAAGGCCGGCGGCTCCAGGTGGCTGCCGAGGCGGTGGACGGTGCCGAGGCCGTGCTGGCGGCCAAAGCCAACGAGCTTGGGCATCTGTTCGGTTCGATCAGCGCTCGTCAGATTGCGGCCAATCTGCGTTCGCAGGGTTTTGAAGTGTCTGATGAGATCGTCCAACTGTCCGAACACATTAAACAAGTAGGGACACACGCCGTGACACTGAAGTTCGCCGCCGAAGTGACCGCAACCGTGAACGTCGTAGTCGTCGCCGAACAGGACGAAGCGGACGCCGACGCCGACACTACACCGAAAACGGACGAAGGTCAGAAGCTGTAGCGCATGCCAGCGTATACGTTGGTATCGTTGTGGAACTGTCCGAAGAACGTGTATGGATGGTCGCCGAAGAAGATATTGCTGCCCACCTCGACCGCCACGTTGTCACTGGCCTTGTAATTGACGATCGGCCGCATGTAGACGTCCTTATCCGACGGCGAGTAGTACGTGAACAGCGAGCATCGCAGATTCTGGTTCATGAGAAGCTTCGTTAGGCGCAGCGTTGTCAGGTGCCGGAATCTGTCACGAGCTGGACTCGATGGCAGGTATCGCTTGTACCCGCTATAATCCAGCATCTGCTCAACGTAATACTGCAGGCCCATCGTCAGATTCTTGGCAATCTCCCGCGTATAGCCAACGAGGTACCGCATCTCGGAATTGTTGATGAGGGGATTCTTGCCGCTGAGATCGTCGGCGGATTCGTAGTAGCCGACCTCCGCGTTGGCGATGGCTTTGCCCACGGACCCGCGGATACTGGCGCCGTAAACGTTCAAGTCGGGGAAGATAGCCTTGGTCCTCGTGGGGTTCTGTCCGCCGGGGCTTTTCCAGTAGCCGCGATAGCCGTAGAGGGCCAGTTCGTAGTCCTTGATATTCTTGTACAGCCGAGCGGCAATTTCGGAGTCCCTAAACCACTCGTTCGGCTTATCGGTATGGACGATGGCGTCCCGTCCGGCCAGTCTGCCGAGGTTCGAATTCCAGTAGGAAATGCGCTCGCCGCTGATGTAACGGTCCGGGTCGAATTGAGGTGTGTAAACGATATCGAGATTCGCCCAGTCGCTGAATAGGCTGACTTTCCCCGCGTCGGAGGGCGCTTTGAGATATTCGGTGTCCCTGCCGATAAAAAACGACTGCCAGTCCTTGGGGAACAGGTCGTTGATAAAGACGAGATCCCCCGTCCCCCATGTGAGAATCTGCCGGCCCACTTTCACATCCATGTAGTCGGTCGGGCGTGTGAAGACGTTCGCCTCGCGCGTGTCGTAGTATCCTTTCTCCATCACCAGATCGCCGTAAAAGTCGCCCTTGTACTTCAAGTCGCCCCAATCGAGATATGACGACAGGTCCAGCTGGAAGCGACTTTCCATAATCGACATGTCTTTTTCGTACTTATCGTCCAGCAGGCGATAGCCGCCCCGCGTCTCGAAAAACCCGTGCGTCTCAATTGGAAGCCTGGAGAAGAACGGCTCATTAGCATCCTCATCCGAAGCCACGGCTACTGCCGTCGGTAAACAAATCACACAAATCCCAAGAATCCACCACGGCTTAGTAGCCATTTTGTCACGCCCTCAAAAAAGTGTTGCAAGCCAAGTTCAGCCGATCTTGCTGGCGGCATACCTGCGTCGCATTTTGCGGCCCGGCCACATTGTCAGGAACCCAGTAGTTCTCTTACTTCCTTGATTAGAATCGGCAAGTGGTTAGTAACCGCCTGCCAAACGATGGCCTCATCCACAATGTCATAACCGTGGATGAGGATGTTTCTGAAACCTATTATGCGGTGATGTTCGGAAATCTTCATTAGCAGTTCATCGTCTACATTCCTAATCCTGTTGAGGGACTCGCCGATGATTTCAAAATCTCGCTCGACGGCTCTCCTGACTACAGCGTTCTCTGGATACGCCTCGAAGTCCATCCCGCCAACGAAGTGTTGTATCTCCTCGGCGGCCGGAAGGACATCAATGAGATTCTTCTTTGTGTCCTCGTTCATAAAAAACCACCCTAGTTCAGTCTATGGACTCCCTTAAAACAGGTTTCTTGAATCTTTTATAAACAACGTGAACTACCACACTCCGAAATACTGCTTCCAATTGCTCTTTCAAGTCAAAATACGAGTTGAAGAGATCGGCGCTTTCAGCCAAATCAAACATCACGAGAACGTCGACGTCACTGCCTTCAGAGAAATCTTCCCTTACAGCGGACCCGAACAACCCCACGCGTTTGACCGGTAAACCCCGGCATATCCGTTCAATGTCTGGTTTGATTTTTCCTATGTCGATCATAGGAGAACTCGAATGCTCGGCAACCACGCCTTTGTCATCACGTTATCTCATGGCCTCGCGCGGAGGACGCCGGAGGTAACGCTCCGTGAAGATACTGTCCTTCAGGCCGATGTTGTACTTGACCTTGCTGAATTCCATTTCCGTTTTACTGCCGGTTTGGAGGTTCTGGACGACCGACTGAACGACGGTCGGGAAATTCTGGATCATCTCGACCTTCTTGGACTCGATAGTGCGATAGAGCTTACCTTCCTTGTCGTAGAATTCCATCTTCATCGGCACGAACGTCTTGCGGTCTATCGAAACGTTGAAGTAGCTGAACTCGACCGAATCCGGCTGCTTCGGAACGTTCTTGACAACGTACAGCTTGTCTGTCGTCTGGATCAGCTCGTGCGTATCTTCCTCTAGACTTCGGCCGGAAACGTCCTCGTACAAGAAGTCCGAGCCTACGAAGCTGGTCCTCTTGTCGCTGGCGGCGATCCGCTTGACCAGGGACAGGGCGGGCAAATAGAGCCATCGGTCGTCATCCTTGCCGGGGTCGGCGTGCTTGTGAACCATGTAGGTCATCCCTCGAACGTCCGGCGGCCTCTTGAAATAGACGAAGTATTTCTGGTCCCCACCGTCCGTGACGTCCTTTCTCAAGATGTTGAATTCGCGGTCCCGCGTCTGGCCCTGCTTATTCGTTATGGTCATCTTCACCGATGCCCGGCCGTCATCGCCCTGATAGTAAGCCACAATATTGGCTTTGCTGACGATGGTTTGGACGTCGGGCGTCGCCGGCTGTCCGGCCGCAAGAGCCGTTAAACCCAGCCCGAGAACACAAGTCATTATCCACATTGATTTCATTGTACACCTCGCTTTCGTTTCTTTATTCAATTTCAGCTTTTCACACCGAGTTTCTTCAGTATCGTCATCATCGGACACCAGTTCGTAAAGGCCGACTGAAGCAAATTCAGAGCCACGAACCCGGTGAACAACAGCCAGTAAGGCGAATGATAGTGCGCCAGCAAGATGCTGACAAGCACAAAGAAGCCCGCAATACCTCTCAGATATCTTTCGACGGTCATGATTCTATCCTTTCCGCGTTACGTCGAGTCGCTGACCCGACATTTTCTACAAAGTCATTCATTTCTGTTCAACGCTTACGTTTGCGGCGGCTTTACACGCCCGCCGGCGAGACATGATTCCACAAGCAACGGCCATCGCGGGTATGGCCACTACGCTGACCCCGGCCAGCGCAGACCAGCCGAGTCCCCAGTATTGGTGCAGATTGATCGCCACCAGAGCCACGGCCGCTGCGGAGATAACCAGGCAGAAAGCACAATTGCACGTGGGCGAAGCAACCTCCGCAGCCCGCTTGAACAGCGGCCGTTCGAGATGTTTGAGAATCGCCGGCAGGGCCATCAGCGTTACGGCCCCCGACAGGCCCATAATCGCACATAGGAATATTCCGACGGTTTTGTACGGGATCAGGGGCGCCGCCAGCAGCGGCAGGAAGCCAATCGCGATGACGAGGACGTTTCGGGCGATCGCGCGGGCCGGCTCGCCGAACATTACGGCGGAGCTCTCCCTCCATGAGCCGGTCTCGGCGTAGCTCGTCCGGGCGCGTTCGAGGAAGTGTATCGCAAAATCGACCGCCATTCCGAGCGTCAAAGCGCTGAGTACCGCGACGGGCATATCGTAGTCCTTGCCGACCAACCCGATGATCCCGTAGATCACGACGATTGTGATGAGCAGGGGCACCATGCACACAAGCCCCCACAGGACCGAGCGGAACAGCACGGCCATCATAATGAACACGATGATGAAACTGCCGAGGAACGACTGGAGCATCCCCCAAACCATCTTGTTTTGCCAAACGGTGTTGATGTAGGTCAAGCCCGCCCAGTTGTGCGTGAGTGGCACGGGAGGCGGTGTTTCCGCGAAGAAGGCGTTCACCGCCTTGACGACCTTTTCCATGTCCTTGTTGTCGCCGCTGGGCAACTGCATCCAAATATTCGCGTGCATATAATCCGTGGTCACCAGATGCCACAGGTCGTCCGGCTTATGACTGCTTTGGAACTGGAGAAGGCACTGGGCCACGGCAGCGGATGTATCGGGTACCTTGTAGTTCTCGGGCTTGCCGTCGATCAGCTCCTGATAGACTTTCCTGACGACGTCTGCGACGGAATTGCTCTTGCCCACCAACCCGGTCTGCTCCAGACTGTTCTGAAGACGCCCGATATACCTCAGCACTTCGGGCTGCTTGAAGACCTTGAGCCGTTCCTTCTCCAGATCGAAGAAATTCGCCATCTCGTACCAAACGTCTGCGTCCTTCTCATCAGCCGTGTCGTATTTGTTGTTGGCGAACTGACTCATCTTGTCCAGCAATTCTTCTTTCGTCTTGACGTCCGACGCTTGCTCCAGGAGAACCTTTTCCACTCCCGGCATAATGTCGGTAACGCGGGGAAGCTCCTCTCTCAATTGTGTGGACTTGTCCATCAGCCGCTTTCTGAGCTCGTCGATGTATTGCGTCTGGATCGTTCCGTCGTCGGCGGAGTCCAGCACCAGATACGCCATATAGGTCCCGCCAAAATGCTTGTTGAGCTCGGTGTCGGCTCGGCGGATTGGGTGATTTTTCGAGAACCACTTGACCGGATTGTCATTGATCTCGATGCGTGTGATGCCATAGACCGCGACGGCTGTGGCCGCCGCGAGAACAATCAGAATCACCTTGGCTTTTGCATAGGTGAAGCGTCCTCCAGCGGCGAGCAATCTACCGAGCCACGTTTGCTTTTCGCCGTGCTGAGTCTCGTGACCGAAGTTTTCGAGAGATTTTTCACGGATCATCATGATGTATGCCGGCACGAAGGTGACCGTACATACCCACGCGATCATAATGCCGATAGCGACGAATATGCCAAACACCTGGACCGGCGGAATTGGCGTCAGGGCCAGAGAGGCAAAACCCGCCGCCGAGGTCAGGGACGTGTACAACATCGGCATGAAGAGATTGCTCATCACTTCCTGGGCGGTCTTTCTGCGGCCCTTCTCTTTTGTGTAAAGATCGAAGAATTCCGAAAGAATGTGCACCGAGTCCACTACGGCGATCGGCATCAGAAAGATCGGGATCATCGAGCTCATGATGTGGACCGGGTAACCAAGCCCGATCAGCAGACCCATCGTCGAAATGACCGAGACCATCGCCACGATCATCGGCGAGATAACCAGCGATAGCTTGCGGAAGAACAGCAACATCAAGAGGAATATGACCGCCATCGCCAGCGGCGCGGATATCGCCATCTGGACGAACATCTCGACGCCGAACGTATCTTCCGCGACGGGCAGACCGGTGATGTGATACTCCTCGTCGCCCGGTCCGAAGGTGGCTATCTTCTTTTGAAGCTCTACGTACACGCGATGGCTGAGGTCCTTGCTCGTCAAAGGCAGGTAGAGACAGATGGCCTTGCCGTCTTCGGAGATGACGGTTCCTTTGAGCAGCGGGTTGGACATCGCCTTGTCGCGGATATCGAGCGCCTCGGCCTCCGTCGTTGGTGGTTTCTTCATCAGCCACTCGAAAGTCACCACGCCCGGCCCGCCCTGGCCGATGTGGTCCACCGTCGAGGGCGCGAGCAAATCAGGCTCCACGACACCGACCTGCTTGTTCGGATCGTCCCCGCTCGGCCAGCGCAACGTCTTGGCGAACTCGGTCAGCTCGTAGATCCGCGCCAGCGAACGCGGATTGAAGACACCGTTCGGGTCCTTATTATTGATGATGCCTACGACAACAATGTCGCTGAGAGAGAATTCCTTCTTGGTCTGGTTATGAAAGACCCGAACAGGCTCACTCGGCGAGAGCATATTCTCTGGGTCCGTATCCACCTTAATCAGCGGAATCAGGGCACCGAGTGCCACGGTAAAAGCCACCATGATAACCGTGACTAATTTGTAGTGTTTCAGAGAAAGCTCAGTGATTCTTTGCCTAAAGTCCATTCTTTAACTCCGGCTTATCGGGATAATGTATAATAACATCCGGCTAATCAACGATCTTTACCTCATAGTGCACGGGGCACGTCAATGATCCGGACACAAGACAGTACTTGTCGGCGAGCCGACCGATTTCCTCTATCTTCTCGGCGGAAACGTCACCGGCCACGCTGACCTTTGCTTTGACCTCAATATTGGTAAAGCGCAGACCGTTCTTGGTCTTTTCAACCTTGCCTTCCGCATCCGAATGATAGGAGGCTACCTTGACCTCGAACCTGTCCGCAAAATGATAGAAGACCAGCATGATGCAACTGTTGACGGACGCGACCAGCAACTCCTCGGGATTCAACGAGTTGGGGCTTCCGCCGTATTCCGGCGGCGCGCCAACCTGTGCCTCGGGTGCCCCGCTCATCGCCGTCTTCGCAAGCTGGTCTGAGTCTTTATGCAACGTGTTTCTGAACAATTCCATCTATGAACCTTCCTTTCTTGTTTGCGAGCGGTTTCTCAGCGTTTCTTCGTCTTGCAATGATCGTAATCGCAATGCAACAGCTTTACTACGCTCCTGTCGCCTATACGGTAGTATACCTTTGCCCCGTCCCGGCGGCACTCCAAAACGCCCTTGTCCCGCATCATATTGAGCTGCTGACTGGTGATCGCCTGTTTACCGCCTACGGCTTGCGTAATATCACCGACGCACATCTCCTTCCCCTCAAGCAGCTCGATAATCTGAAGCCGGACGGGATGAGCCACGGCTTTCAAAACCTCTGCAACATGATCTGCTACATCTTTATCCATGACAAGTACCCACGATTTAATTTCGTAATATTACTATATATCTATATATTGATTTGTTCGCAAGAATATTAGCGAGAAAAATAAAAAAATTGCACAGATTCCGGCAAGGCTGACTTGCCTACGATTGAAAATAGGGGAGCTTCGGCACCGCGCCGAGTCAAAGACTTATAATACTTGTCCCTATGAGAGAATTTTTCGGTTTTTGCGTTTTTTTGCACTTGACAGTACCTGATCGCGGCCGTTAAATTGGGCCAAGAAGGTAAGTTGGTGGGGGTCGAAATCAAAAGGATTTGGTTAAAGAAAAGGATTGGACAAGATGAAGGATTTGTTCACCACCGGCGAAGCTGCGGAGGTTTGCAGGGTGAGTCAGCAGACGATCATTCGTTGTTTCGACGCCGGCCGGTTGGAGGGATTCCGCGTTCCAGGCTCCAGATTCCGGAGGATTCCGCGCCAGAGTCTCGTCAAGTTCATGAAGGAGAACAACATCCCTCTGGACGCCATCGAGTCCGGCAAGCGGAAGGTTTTGATTGTCGATGATGACACCGAAATTGTTGAGCTGATCGCCGAAGTTCTCAGCCGGGACGGCCGGTTCGAGATCGAGACCGCCTCAAGTGGTTACGAAGCCGGGATGGCAACCGAGCGGTTTCGCCCTGAACTGATATTGCTCGACTATATGCTTCCCGACGTCAATGGCAACGTCGTCTGCCAAACGATAAGGAAGAACCCTGAATTCGAGAATATCAAGATCATCATCGTCAGCGGCGTCGTCAAACAAGATGAGATTGCCCAGTTGCTCAAGTCCGGTGCTCAGGGTTTCATAAGGAAGCCATTCGACGTCACCGAGCTCACCGACAAGATCACGGCCGCCCTGCAGTTGAAGTAAAGCGGCGGACTCATCCCGGGTGATGTCAAGGGGGACAAGGAGCAATCTGTCATCGGTAGTCGATCAAAGACTGGAGCGACGGCATGCCGGACAAACCACCAAACATTCAAACCGCAACTCGCCAAGTCGAGCTTGCGGTCGGTCGGCTCAGCTCGCTCTCGACGCTTCCCGGCGCCGGGGCGAAGCTCTTCTCCGAGCTGCTGCGGGGTCAGCTTTCGCCTTCGGCGATGATCGAGCTGACCGAATCCGACCCGGCCTTTGCCGCCGGACTGCTCTCGCTGATCGGCAGGCGGGCTTTGATCCCGTCCGAAGGCCGGTTTTCCCTTCGCCAGGCCCTCGACAAGCTTGGCCCGGACGAGATTCGCGATGCGGCGTTGTCCATCAGAGTGGCCGCGCCTCGCGACCCCGAAGAACACCTGAGAACGGGACTGTGGCTCCACAGCCTCGCGGTCGCCTGTTGCGCCGGTGACATCGCCGCGGAGCTCGCGTTGCCCGGGGTCAATCCTGAGACGGCCTACTGGGCCGGATTACTGCACGACATTGGAAAACTCGCACTGCTCGACGCGATGCCGAAGAGTCTGGCCCGCATCTTCGAGCAGGCCGAATCGGCGGAGCAGGGCTCCCGCACCATCGAACGTGAACATATAGGTATCGAGCACACGGCGATAGGCAAGCATCTGGCTCAGCGGTGGGCCTTGCCCGATTTCGTCGTTCTGGCCGCCTGGCTTCACCACAGCGAGACTGTGACAATCGCCCGTGAGGCGCCTGAGACATCGATCGCGGTTGTCGTCCAGTTGGCCGACTCGATCGCCCGACAGTCCGGCATTGGTCGTTCCGGCAGTTTCGATGCGCCCGAGCCGATCGAGCCGCTTACTGAGCATTTGGGAATAGACGTTGAGCGCTTGCGAGACATTCATCAGAATCTTCTGACGGCGGTCGAAGAAAGATCCAGGGTCCTGGCTCTGGATGTGCCAAACGCCGCCTCCGACTATGCCGAGGCCGTGCATGCCGCCGCAAGTCGATTTGCCCGCCAGCAAGTCGAATTGACCGAAGAAAATCGCGAGCTCAAAAGCGCGTCGAGCCACCTGGATTTCGTGACCGATTTTTTGCTCGGCCTAAGCTCAACCGCCAGCCCACTCGACATTGCGGAGGATTTCGCCGTCCGCTGGCAGAAATTCTACCAGACGGGGATGGTCTGCCTATATTTGACTCCGCTGGCCACCTGTGAGACGTTCGAGGCAGTCATCGTGGAGAACCTCTCGCAAAGTCGGCTCATTTCCCTGAACGTCTCCGAGGAAGGGCCCGTTGTGCCCAAGGCAATCACCAACACCTTCGCGATTCTGAACGCGTATGACCATATCCCGTGGTTGCTCGAGCAGACAGACGTGGACTTCGACGTGAACCGAACAAAACTGGTACCCCTTCTTTCGGGAAACAAAGCCATCGGCGCCATTGCTTTCGAGCTTCACTATCCGGGCGACGTCAAACTGTTCGAGGACAGGTTCAAGACCTCCGCTTCCATCGCGGCCGTTGTACTGGATATGGCCTTGGCGCAGGAAGGGCATCAGTATTTCGCGGAGAATTTTGCCCGGCTTATCGCAAAGCCATCGGAGCCGGCGCCTCCGACTCCGCAACCAGAGAGGTCGGAGGGCACACATAGCGCCAACAAACGTTCGCAGAATGTTAGATGAAGCCACCCAACTGACCAGCCGAAAAACAAACCGGGAAAATCTGGAAATTCGCCTCCAGGTAAATGAGGAAATGGAAGACGCTCTTGTGGATTCTGCCCAGATTGTTTCAGCCCTGGCCAACGTGATATCCAATGGGCTCGAGTCCTATGGCACCAAGCCCGGCCCCATTGAAATTACTGCCGAATCCGTCGAATCGAGTGAAATGCTGAAGCTCACGATCAAGGACTTCGGCTCTGGAATGGACGCCGACACACTAAAGAAGGCAACTCAACCCTTCTTCTCGGCGAAAACGGCTGGACGAAAACGAGGCATGGGCCTTGCCTATGCCGCGAGGTTTGTCCAACTTAACAAAGGGACTCTAACGCTCGCCAGCGAACCCGGCATTGGAACCTCCGTGACTATCTATCTGCCCGCACACAAGCCACAAAATAAGAATAAGGGACAGCGTTTATGACCGTTGCCCCTTATTCTCTGAAGGAGGAGGATGTGTTTCTAATTAAACTACGCCCGATATAGGCATTTGTTCACACCTGGTTTGGGACGTGGTTAAGACCTCCAATTCTTCATGCAGCCCAGTTTCACACCGTGTGACGGAGTGGGTCCACAAGCCCTGTGGTGAGCGCCTGGAGGATTGCGCGAACGCGGCGCTGCAGACGATCACGGCGACGGCACGGCGTCCCCCCGGAAGAGACCCTCAACTGTTCCGGTTGTCCGGGAGAATCTCTAGTCCGATCAGCGTAATGTCATCGATTCTCTCCGGATCAACTTGCTGACTCTGAAAGAGGGTGTCCAGAGAATCGACCATCTCGTCAATCGGCAGATCTTCGAGTCTGTGAAACTCTTCGCTGAAGTCGAAACCGCCGTGGTCGTTGAATTGGCCGACGAAAGGTTCCGCCCCATCGGAGTAGAGCAGGAGTTTGTCCCCGGGTTGGAGCTGAACGGTTCGTTGCACGTATTCCGCCTGCTCGAAAATGCCAACCAGCGAGCCACGTGCCTCCAACTGCTCCGGTGGCTCTCCGGGCCGTAGGCGGATCGGATAGGGATGCCCCGCCCGCGCGTAAGTGAGCTGGAGCGTCTTCGTGTTGAGCAGCCCGTAACAACAAGTGGCAAACTGATAACCAGACAGCTCCTGGGCCGCCATCCGCAGATTCAAATTCTCCATCACTTCCGCCGGAGAGAAGACCCTGTAATCGTTCTCGACGGTCTCGCGCATAACCAGGGCTTGTTTGAGGAAGATCGTTAGGAGCGCGGCCGGCATGCCGTGACCCACGACGTCGGCCACGTAGAATCCGATGTGCTGCTCGTCGACGCGGACAATATCATAGATATCGCCGGAAACCCATTCCGCCGGCAGGAAAACGGTCGCCCAGCGTAATTGGTCAGTTTGAGGCAAGCGGGTAGGCAGGAAGTCCTGCTGAACCAGACCTGCCAAACGGAGCTGTTCGGTCAGGTTATCCGCCAGTACTTTGGTCATGTTGAGTTGCTCCTTGAGTTGCTCGGCCAGTGTATTCTTGTGAACTCCATGCACTCGTCTCGGTGGAATCGCGGACTCGACCGGCGTTTCGCAATTGCCTCTGCGGTACGCCAGATTCACGCTCACCCTGGTCCACAGTTCATCGATAGCAACCTGCCTTCCCGTGGCGTCGACAGCCGGACGGACGCCGGTCGAGAGCCGCCGAGGCTTATTGACCGGCAGGTGCGCCCAGCCCGTGAGCTGAATTACCCCGATGTGCTCTCTTTCGAGCCTCTCGATGATCTGAATCAATTCCTGCTGTGAACCTTGTGAATCTCCGACGTCGATAACGGCAGTTCCGACCAGGTCCAGGTTGTCGCATACCTCTTCGAACC
>JARRQQ010000002.1:0-31164 GCA_037381725.1 Sedimentisphaerales bacterium | reverse complement strand
CGGCGTTCGCGACCGGCTGAGCGTCCGGCTGCTCGTGAGCCTGCTGATTGATCTGATAGTACCGCTCGACAATGCTGATGAGACGGGTTAGAACTTTGCGCCCTTCACAGCTTGCCTCCAGGCCGACAATCTGCATGCCCAATGACGATCCCGTGCCGTCCGCCGTGGGCAGGGTATTTCGGATCTGGGCGCAGAGCACCACGGGAGTCTCGTACGGCAGGGGCGTAAACCGCATACCGATGAACTGGCCCTTCTTGAAACTTGTCCCATCGGAGAGGTTCTCGGTGGGAACGATCACCTGAGCGCCGCCAGCGGAGATGTCCATGAGCCTTCCCTGGCACCCATGATGCGTCTGTTCGGCGAAGTCCTGCATTTCCTTTTCCTCCTGGACCTTGCCACTGCGATGCCACAAAAGGACCTTCACCTTCAGCGATTCGGGCACGTTCACACGAAAGTAGTTTCTCCTCTGGATCACTTCAATTTCGTCCGGCACCGCGAGCACGATGGTTCCGCCTCGCTCGCGTTCCGCCTGCTGCTCGTGGGACGGCTCAAGGCCCTGAACGGTTGTGTCGAAAACGAATTTGCCGTGTTCGTATTTGAATGACAGGCCGACCGGCTGATTCACCTGGATGTTTATAGGACGCAGTGTTTGCTTCTGGATCATGCTCTCGACGCGGAGTCTGTCCCCATCGAGGCCGGTCAGCAGAATCTTGGCGACGTGCCACTTGCCTTTGGACAAGTAGGACATAATGGCGGGTATTTTCTTATCGATCGCAATCCGTAGGATTTCCCCGGGCTTCACGCCGCGCGGTGTCGTTACGTCGTTCATCATATCCCCCTTGCTCCAGGCACGTGCCGCACCCGCCCCGTGGGCAATTTCAGAACCCATCTCATTCTAAGAACTCCCTAAGAAAGTATAGATATCATTCGGCCACAAACAAAGCGGGCTCTATCGCAAATTCGCCCGTCTTCCGCGAATCAGAGGGCGGTCCGGCGCCGCACGCTTGCTTGAAAGCCCCTCATTTGCTACGATATGGTGATATGGACGATAATTCCAAAATAGACAGATGGGGGGGCGATAAAATCGGCCTTCTGGGCCTTCTCGTGCTGTCGCTCATCGCGGCACGCCTGACCGTTGCTTTCAAGTCCTCTATTGCGCTGTCGGAACCGATTCCGCTGCCTCATACGGGCCTGTCGATGTCCGTGCCGAACGGCAACGGCTGGCGCACAGAGAGTCAATGGATGTACGATGACCACACGTTCATTTTGAGAAGCGTCTTTGCGCCGCGTTCGGACAGGGCGACGGCCTGGGCGAATTGTCAATACTGCTGGGCAGCGAAAGCCGCCCCGCCCGAGGACCGTTTTGCCTGGAAGGCCTCGGAAATCGATGGCGAGATTGTCGAGACCGGCCAGATACAAGCCGACACCCTTACCATCGATTGGGCGCATATCGAGAGGCCGGATTTCCTCCTGACCACCTTTTGGGGCACGACCAAGCTGCCGAACGGCCGGCAGCTCGACATCGAGGTGCACCAGATCCTGAGCGACCCCGAACTGCCCGGACGGATCTTCAATCGTATCGTCGAGAGCATCAGCTTCAAGACCGACGCACTGCTCGATGCGGGAGCCGAAGTCGTCGCGGCCATCAAAAGCGAGGGTCTGAATGGACACCTGACCGGCCTCAGTGAACCGACGCTGTTTTTGATCCGGGACCCTTCGGGACAATCCATCGGGTTCACGATGGAGACCCTCATGGACGCCGGCACGGGCGAGCGGTTAAACGTGCGAGGAGCGGGCTTTCTCTACAATCGAGGGCGAAACGCGGGTGAACAGGAGAGGACGTTTCGATGCAGCAACCACCTCGACGCCTTTGCGTACACGAGCCGGCTCTACAGTCGCGACGGCAGAAGCGGCACACAGGTCGTTTTCGACGAGACGGGCGGCATGACCGTCACAAGCACCGGGTCGCAGCTCGACGTGAAGAAGTATTACCCGGGCCCCGCGGCACTGCCCGATTTCCTCTTCGATGCCATCCTCAGGCAGATGCTGGATAGTGACAAGAGCCGGATCGCCGTGGACCTCATTGACGCCGGCGGTCAGATCATTCCGACCACCATCTCCAGGATCGAACAAGTTAACCCGCGGGCTGGTTATGCCTTCAAGCTCGAATCCCTAGTCGGATCGCAGAAGATTTACCTCGATGAGCAGAGGCAGATTTCCCGGCGTCTCATCCAGCACGAGGGCTTGTACGTTCTGGCGCGAACAAGCGCGCAGAACATCGCCAGAGAGTTTCCCGAACACGCCAAGCGGATTTTGCGAAGCAATCGGGTGCTGTAGTCGTTGTCTTTTTCTCAGGGAGGTTCGGCATGCAGAATGCACGCAGGCAGTCCGGGTCGCACCCCGCCCGTTGGAGGATGACTTGCCTTCTTCTCGCTGTTCTTTTTGCGCTCTCGACGGAGCGGACAGACCGTGCAGGCGAGATGAGCAAGAACCGACTCGCTAACGAAGACTGGAGCCGCCTGAAGCTTTGGTACCAGCAGCCCGCCAAGAAATGGACGGAGGCGCTGCCCGTCGGAAACGGACGCCTCGGGGCGATGGTCTTCGGCACGATTGGGACCGAGCGGTTGCAGCTCAACGAGGATACCGTCTGGGCGGGCCACCCCGTCGAACGGGACCGGGTGGGCGCCTACAAATATCTCGACGAAGCCCGGCGGCTTCTCTTCGAGGGCAAGTATTCCGAGGCGCAGAGGCTGGTGCAGCGCGAGTTCATGGGCGAGCGGCTTGTGCGCAGCTACCAGACGCTTGGGGATCTGACGCTTCGATTCCCCGAATCGCGGATGATAACCGGTTACCGCCGCGAGCTTGACCTCGACACGGCAATCGCATCGGTCAAATATCGAACCGGCGACGCGAGCTTCACACGCGAGGTCTTTTCCAGCCCCATTGATCAGTGCATCGTGGTCCGCCTCTCATCCGACAAGCCGGGATGGATCACGTTCGAGGCGGGTCTTTCCCGGCCCGAGGATTTTGCCATCGAAGTCATCGCTCCGGACCGGATCGTGATGAAAGGCCAGGCGACGATGGACGGCGAGCACAAGGGCGTGCATTTCGTGGCCCAATTGAAGATCATTCCCGAAGGTGGCACGCTCGCCACGACTGACAAAGGCTTACGGCTGGAGAATGCTGACGCGGCTACGTTGTTGATTGTCGGCGCTACTGACTATCGCAACGATGATCCGGCGGCTGTGTGTGAACGCCAGTTAGCATCCGCCGCAAAGAAAGATTATCTCCAATTGCGACAAGCCCACGTGGCCGAGCACAGGCGTCTGTTTCGGAGGGTGGCGTTGAACCTTGGCAGCGCACCCGAGAAGCCGACGGACGAGCGCTTGGCGGCGATGAAAGCCGGTGCGGACGACCGGGACTTGTGTGCTCTGTACTTTCAGTTCGGCCGGTACCTGCTTATCTCCAGCTCGCGGCCGGGCTGTATGCCCGCCAACCTCCAGGGCCTCTGGAACGACAAGATCAAAGCGCCGTGGAATTGCGATTATCACATCAATATCAACATCCAGATGAACTACTGGCCCTCCGAGGTATGCAACCTGTCCGAATGTCACGAGCCGTTCTTCGACCTCGTGGACAACCTTCGGCCCCGGGGCAGAAAGACGGCGAGGGACGTCTACAACTGTCGCGGCTTCGTCGCTCATCACACCACCGACGCCTGGTACTGGACCAGCCCCATTGGAAACGTCGGCTACGGGATGTGGCCTATGGGCGCCGCGTGGTCTTGCCGACAGCTCTGGGAACATCACGCGTTCACGGGCGACCGGGAGTTCCTCGAAAAGCGGGCCTATCCAATCATGAAAGAGGCCGCGGAGTTTTGCCTGGATTATCTCGTCAAGGACCCGAAAACGGACAAGCTGGTCTCAGGCCCGTCGATCTCGCCTGAGAATCGCTTCCGCACGCCCGACGGCAAGACCGCCAACCTGACGATGGGCCCGGCCATGGACCAGGAGATCATTTACGACCTGTTCACCCACTGCCTCGACGCGGCGAAGATTCTCCGCATCAAAGATTCGTTCGTCAAAGAAGTAGAAACAGCCCTGAAAAACCTCGCGGGTCCCCAGATCGGCTCGGATGGTCGCTTGCTGGAATGGAATGAGGAGCTTGAGGAGCCCGAGCCGGGCCATCGACACATGTCCCATCTTTTCGCCCTATATCCCGGCGAGCAGATTAGCATTAGCGCGACCCCCAAGCTCGCGGCGGCGGCGCGCAAGTCGCTCGAATACCGCCTCTCGCACGGTGGGGGCCATACCGGCTGGAGCCGGGCGTGGATCATCAACTTCTGGGCCCGCCTGCAAGCCGGCGACACCGCCCACGAGAATGTCCTGGCGCTGCTGAGAAAATCAACCTTGCCCAACCTTTTCGACACGCATCCGCCTTTCCAGATCGACGGCAACTTCGGCGGCACAGCCGGAATCGCAGAAATGCTTCTGCAAAGCCACGCCGGCCAAATCCATCCGCTACCCGCCTTGCCGACGGCCTGGCCCGCGGGTTACGTCAAGGGCCTGCGCGCCCGAGGCGGCTTCGAGGTGGACATCGCCTGGAAGAACGGCAAGCTCACCACGGCCGCGATCCGTTCCCTATTGGGCAATAGATGCAAGATTCATGCCGACGGCCCACTCCGCGTGACGTCCGGCGGCAAACGGATCGCGACAACCGGCAGTGGACAGAACGCCATCGAGTTCGCAACAGAAGGTGGGCAGACCTACGTCGTTTCAGTAGAGAACTAAACGGCCTCATGGAAATCGCATTAGCGATAATCTGGTACGTCGCCCTTATCGTTGCACTGACGTGTCACGAGGCCGCTCATGCTTTCACCGCTTATAAGCTGGGTGATCCCACGGCGTATCAGGCGGGCCAAGTCACTCTCGACCCCATCGCCCACATCCGAAGAGAGCCTTTCGGCACCGTCATCGTGCCTATCATCTCGTACCTGTACGCCGGTTGGATGGTCGGCTGGGCCAGTGCGCCGTACGACCCTTACTGGGCGCAAAGGAACCGTCGAAAGGCGGCGTTAATGGCCCTGGCCGGACCGGCGGCGAACCTGGCCCTCGTCGTGCTCGCGGGTTTGGCCGTTCGGATCGGCATGTTGCTCGGCGCCTTTCACGCGCCCGAATCCACCTCGTTCGAGCACATTACCGCCGCCGCTTCGCCCGGCTTAGCGAATTCCGTGGCGGTCGTCCTCAGCATCTTCTTTTCGCTGAATTTGATCCTATTTGTCTTCAACCTCATCCCCGTGCCTCCGCTTGACGGCAGCGAGATCGTACTGTTATTCCTAAGTGACAGAGGCGCGGAGCGCTATACGGAGCTGGTCCACAGCAGCGGCCTTCGCATCGCCGGCCTGCTCGTCGCGTGGTACGCCCTGGACGTGATCTTAGGCCCGGTGCAAACGTTGGCGCTCAATATCCTCTACCCCGGCGCCGGCTATCACTGAGACGTCGTCGATAAAAGCCGCCTCCTTCGGACTATTGCACTTGTGCCGATGCATTCGAGTCGAACGGATTCGTCCTGACCGCGAGTGAAAACAGATAGGGATAGTCGCTCTTCAAATGCTCCATGTGAGAGTGCTGGTTCATACGTTTCTTTCGCATAAATCCCCCTTATCCAGCAACACCGGAACAAAATAGACGACGGCTATAAGTACAAAAGTATTGATGAACGGTCAACATCTCAGTATGCTGGCGGACGTTAATTGAAATTAGGAGAGCGAACGATGCAAACACGAAAATTGGGTTACACGGATTTGGAACTGACGACCGTCGGATTGGGCGCCTGGGCGATGGGCGGCCCGTGGTTGTACGGCTGGGGACCACAGGACGACGAGGCGTCTATCGCGACCCTCTTACGCGCCGTGGACGAGGGCGTCAACTGGATTGATACCGCGGCTATTTACGGTCACGGCCGGTCTGAAACCGTGGTGGGCAGGGCACTGAAGCAAATGGGCCACAAACCGTTCGTCGCCACGAAGTGCGGCCTGTGCTGGGACGAGAAAAGCGAGAGAATCCCCCGCCTGAAAGCGGAGAGTATCCGGGCCGAATGTCACGACAGCCTGCGAAGGCTCGACATCGACATGATCGATCTTTACCAGATGCACTTCAACGAGCCGGACGAAGACATTGAAGAAGGTTGGACGGAAATGACCCGGCTCGTCGAGGAGGGCAAGGTGCGGTATATCGGCGTATCGAACTTCACCGTCGGGCAAATCCAACGCGCGCAGAAAATACATCCCGTCGCCTCGCTTCAGCCGCCCTATAGCATGCTCCATCGCGAAGTGGAAGACGAGCTGTTGGATTTTTGCGGGAAGAACAATATCGGCGTCGTCGTCTATAGCCCGATGCAAAGAGGGCTGCTCACTGGCAAATTCACTGCCGAACGCGTGGCCAGCCTGCCCGAAGGCGACCATCGAAAAGTGAATCCGGATTTCCAGCCGCCTCAGTTCGATGCCACGATGCAGCTCGTCGAGCAGTTGCGGCCCATCGCGGAACGCTCCGGCCGTACCCTCGCCCAATTAGCGATTAGCTGGGTCCTGCGCCGGTCTGAAGTCACCGCCGCCATCGTGGGCTCGCGCCGGCCCGACCAAATCGTCGAAACCGCCCAGGCGTCGGACTGGGACTTGAGCCGGGAAGACATCGACCAAATCGAACAATTGCTGGCCGAGCGCGAGGCAAAAGTCAACGCCAAGTAGATTCATGCATCGAGAAAAAAATGGCAGAAACCAAGGATGTGTACACAAGTCCTCTTGTTGAGAGGAATGCTTCGAGAGAGATGGCGGAGCTTTTCGGAGCGCAGACGAAATTCAGCACGTGGCGCCGGCTATGGCTGGAGCTGGCGAAGGCCCAAAAGAAGCTCGGCCTGGAAATCACCGAGGGCCAGATCCGACAGATGGCCAGGCGGCTCGACGATATTGATTTCAGGAAGGCCGCTCGCTATGAGAAACAGTTCCGCCATGACGTGATGGCCCACGTCTATACGTTTGCCGACGCAGCGCCCAAAGCGGCGTCAATCATCCACTTAGGCGCGACGAGCTGTTACGTCGGCGACAACGCCGATCTGATTATTATGCGAGAGGCGCTTCAGCTTGTCGCGGGCAAGCTAGCGGCGGTGATCGACCTGCTAGGAAAGTTCGCCAAGAAATACCGCTCACTGCCCACGCTGGGGTTCACACATTATCAGCCAGCCCAGTTGACCACGGTCGGCAAAAGGACAACGCTGTGGTGCTGTGAATTCGTCATGGACTTGCAAGAGATCGAGCATCGGCTCGACACCTTGCCCTTTCGAGGCGTCAAGGGTACAACCGGCACGCAAGCCTCCTTCCTGGAGCTTTTCGACGGCAGTCACAGTAAGGTCAAGCAGCTCGATAAGGCCATCGCGGCGGCGTTCGGTTTCAAGAACGTCTGCGCCGTGACCGGCCAGACGTATCAGCGGAAACTCGACGCCCTCATTGTCATCGCTTTGGCATCCGTCGCACAATCGGCCCACAAGATGTGTAACGACATCCGGCTGCTCGCGAACCTCAAAGAAATTGAAGAGCCGTTCCAGGCCTCGCAAATCGGCTCGTCAGCCATGCCCTACAAGAGAAACCCGATGCGCTGCGAGCGAACGACCGCACTGAGCCGCTTAGTCCTGAGCCTGGCTTCAAGCCCACAGATGACCGCTTCCGAGCAATGGCTCGAACGAACGCTCGACGACTCGGCCAACAGAAGGGTCGTCATCCCGGAGGCGTTCCTGGCCGTCGATGGGATTCTGCAAATCCTCATCAACGTTATGAGTGGGCTGGTCGTCTATCCGAAGGTCATCGCGGCCCGCGTCGCGGCGGAGCTGCCGTTCATGGCCAGCGAGAACATCCTCATGGCGGCGGTCAAGGCCGGCGGCAACCGGCAGGAGCTGCACGAGAAGATCAGACTGCATTCGCAAGCGGCCGCAGCACAAGTAAAGAGGTTTGGCAGACCCAATGACCTCGTCGGCCGGCTCAGGGCGGACGTCTCCTTTGCCAAAGTCAATCTGAACAAAGTCCTGAACCCAGACGCCTACGTCGGCCGCGCGCCGCAACAGGTCGATGAATTCATCAGAGACATTGTGACGCCCATCCGAAAGAAATACCGGAAGAAACTCAATCGAGCCGTGGAGCTGAACGTCTAAAGAAGAACATGAAATTGGAAGATAAAGTCGCTTTAGTGACGGGTTCCGCCGGCCAGGGGATGGGACGCAGTATCGCGCTGACATTAGCTCGTGAAGGCGCGAAAGTCGCCGTCAATTACCGTACAAGTGAAGACCAGGCACAGACCATCGTCAAGCATATCGAGAGTCGTTCCGGCGACGCTATTACCGTCCAGGCCGATGTATTCAAAGCCGACGACTGTAAGAAACTGGTGGATACAGTTATTGAGCATCTTGGCCGGATCGACATTTGCATCGTTAATCCCGGCGCCGGCTGGCATCCAGAACCGGTCGATAAGCTCGACCCGGGCGCTGCAATAGAAGACGTTCAACATGAGGTGGCGCCCTTCTTTCATTTGATGCCGTCAGTGTTGCCCCAGATGTACGAACGCCAATGGGGAAGAATCATCGGGATCGCCCTGTTGCCGCCTTATGATTCGCCGGCTTATTCCTACAACGTGGCAAAAGCCGCCAGGGTCCATGCCTTACTCAAAGCGCGCGACCAAGCTTGGCGTCATGGTGTCACGGTCAATGTCATTGCCCCCGGCCCTGTCCCAGCCATCGACAGCTTGGCTGAGGCCATCGAACAGTGTGACCACGGCCCAGCCTGGCAAAGGCGGTCCAACACCTCACCGCAGGACATTGCGGAAAGCGTCGCTTTCTTGTGCTCCGATGCCGGCAGGTTCGTCACGGGATGTGTACTGCCCTTTCTGTATTATTCGTAGGGAACGCTTACTATGACCAGAGAAGAACTGATCAAACGCATCAAGGAAACGGCTTACCTGGAAGGCGACTTTGTCCTTCGCAGTGGTAAGCGCAGCAAATATTACCTCGACAAGTACCTCTTCGAGACCTGCCCGGATATTCTGAAGGCCCTCGGCGAGGAGTTCACACGGCACATGACGGACGACGTCACCTTGATCGCGGGCGCCGAGTTGGGCGGTGTTGCATTGGCCGCCGCTACGGCGATGGCCTCCGGCAAAAACTGGATCATCATCCGCAATAGTAAGAAGGGCTATGGCACGGGCAAGATGGTCGAGGGCGTCCTGAAGGCGGGCGACGTGGTTCTGCTCGTTGAGGACATCGCCACGACCGGCGGGCAGGTCCTCGAAGCCGCCAAGGTCATCGCCGAAGCCGGCGCAACCATTAAGAAGATCGTCTGCGTGATCGATCGCAAACAAGGCGCCGGAGAAAACATCACCGGTGCCGGCTACACCTTTGAATCCATCCTGACCAAAGACGACCTCGGAATAAAAGATACGGATTGATACTATGATTATTGGCGTTCCGAAAGAGACCAAGACGGATGAATATCGCGTGGGCTTGCTGCCGGTGGGTGCGGAACTGCTCAGCCGGGACGGGCACACCGTGTTGATCGAAAAGGAAGCCGGCTTAGGCAGCGGCTTTAGCGACAAGCAGTATTCAGCGGCCGGGGCTAAGATCGTACAAACCGCCGAAGAGATTCACGCCCAGGCTGAGATGATCGTAAAAGTCAAAGAGCCGCAACCGCCTGAGATAGCGGCGCTTCGCGAGGAGCAGATCGTTTTTTGCTACTTTCATTTTGCCGCGTCGCGGGACGTGACGGTCGGGTGCTTAGAGGCGGGAATTACCGCGGTTGCTTACGAAACGCTGCGCGACGCTCGCGGGGCGTTGCCCTTGCTGACGCCGATGAGCGAGGTGGCCGGCAAGATGTCCATCCACGAGGGCGCCAAATATCTGGAGCGGCCAATGATGGGGCGGGGGATTTTGTTAGGCGGCGTGCCCGGCGTCGCCCCGGCTAACGTGCTGATCCTCGGCGGGGGCGTGGTCGGCACGAACGCCGCACGCATCGCCGCCGGGATGGGCGCCAACGTCACCATTATGGATATCAACCTCGACCGGATGCGTTATCTCGACGAGATCATGCCCGCGAACGTCACGACCATTTACAGCGATCCGCACGCAATCGAGCACTATGCGGTGCATGCCGACTTAGTCATCGGGTCGGTGCTGATCCCCGGCGGCCGCGCGCCGCTTTTGATCGAGAAGCCATTGCTCAGGAAAATGAAACCCGGTGCCGTCATTGTGGACGTTTGCATCGACCAGGGCGGCTGCATCGAGACGTCGCGGCCCACCACTCATCACGAGCCCACGTACGTCGTGGACGGCGTTGTTCATTATTGCGTCACCAACATCCCCGGCGCGGTCAGCCGGACCTCCAGCCAGGCGTTATGCAACGCCACGCTGCCCTACGCGCGGCAGCTCACCTCGCTCGGAGTGGACGCCTTCGCCGCGTTGGACGCAGGCCACGCCGCCGCCATCAATCTCCGAAAAGGCCATCTCGTCAACACCGCCGTCGCCGCCGTCTATCCCGACCTGCCGAACGGCTGACCGACTCCCATTAACATGGTGTGACATGGCGCACCGTGCGTTCTGTGTCCCTTCGGCAAGGACAGGATTGCTTCGTCGCTGCGCTCCTCGCAAAGACAACACGTGACACCCTACACGTCATTGCGAAGCCCGAAAGGCTGTGGCAATCTCTTGCGTCAGGAGCGTAAAAAGGCATCGTGGCGGAGTTGTTCGACCAAGTGAATGATTCGTTTTGCTACAGCCGCTTTGGTGGTGGTTTCGATTTTGAGCCAGGGCGAGTTCGACGTTTTGATGTGGACTGTTGATTTAACCGAGCCGATGGCGGCGGGGGAGTTGGCGACGATCATGTCGAGATTCTTGTCAGCCATCTTTATCTCGGCGCGGGTTCGCAAGGATCTGTCCTCCAGAGCAAAGCCGACGACGATCTGTGTTTTCTTTTTGCGGCTTGCGGCCCATCCAAGAATGTCGAGTGTGGGTTTGAGTTCAAGGGTCATGGGTTTGCCGGTCTTCTTTAGCTTGGTTTTCGCGGGGCGGACGGGAGTGTAGTCGGCCACGGCAGCGGCCATGATTAGGCAATCGCACGAGCGAAAATGCTTCTTCACCGCCGCGAACATCTGGGCGGCGGTTTCGACATTCACCACTTTTGCACCGCTCGGAATTTTCAGAGACGTCGGCGCGGTGATGAGCGTCACCGTGTGCCCGGCCTTGAGCGCGGCGCTGGCGAGAGCGTAACCCATCCGACCGCTGCTGGCGTTGGAGATGAAACGGACCGGGTCGATGTACTCGCGCGTCCCGCCTGCTGTGATTAGGATCCGCATTTTGCCACAGATAATAACCCCCGGTGGAACCGGGGGCTAAATAGAGTTAGTTTGTTTTGTCTTGGTTGTTTAGGGCGATTTTCTTGACCGCTTCCATGATGTCTTGGGGTTCAGACATTCTTCCTACACCCTCGGTTCCACAGGCAAGGCGGCCGGAAGCCGGGCCTATCCACTGGACGCCCCGATTCTTCAGCGTCTCGACGTTGGCTTGCACCGCCGGGTTCTCCCACATGCGCGTGTTCATCGCCGGCGCGAAGAGCATCGGCCTCGCCCAGCAGGTACATAACGTCGTGCTCAGCAAATCGTCGCAGATACCCAGGGCGGTCTTGGCAATGACGTTAGCCGTTGCGGGCGCCACGACCACGATATCCGCCCAGTCGGCCAGAGCAATATGACTGATCTTGAATGCTTCGGACGTGCTCCACATCGTGGTGAAGACGGGCGATTGGGTCACCGCCTCGAAGCTCTTCGGCCCGACAAACCGGCACGCGGCCCGGGTCATCACCGTTTTCACCTGGGCCCCGGCGGAGATCAATCTGCTGGCCAGGTCCACCGCCTTGTACGCCGCGACGCCCCCGCTAACGCCCAGCAGAATGTGCCGATTGTCAAGCATCTCGCGTCCTGAAATGAAAAAGCCCACTCGGATCGACAGTTGAGCCTGCGATTCGTCCGCCTCTATTTCTGCGCGGACTCCGCCGAGACGTCGTCCTCCAGAGTGATCTTATCCTGGAGGATTTCCTCAATCACAATCTCGAGCATCGTCATGTCCTCGACATCCTTGATGAGGGGCCGGCTGCCCTGCATGATCTCGACCAGCCGCTTCTGAACCAGCGCCGTCAGCTTGAATCTTCCGCCGACTTTGTTAATCAATTTGTCGCTTTTGAGTTTGTCTATCATGTTCGGTATCTTTCCCTTACGAGCCGCCCCACACCGGCCGATGTTTCGGTTTGACTTTCACGCTCCGGTCTTCTTATCCGTGATGATTTGCACACACTCGTTCACTGCCTGATTCAGGTCCTCGTTGATAACCATATGATTGTAATATTGCCAGGCCGCTGCGATCTCGGCGCTCGCGCCGTTAAGCCGTATCTCAGCGACGTCGGCGGGGTCCCGGCCTCTCTGATTCATACGCTCGGCCAGTGTTTTCTCGCTCGGCGGCAAAACAAAAATCATGATCGCATCCGCAAAGACCGCTTTGACCTGCCTGGCTCCTTGCACGTCGATCTCCAGAATGACGATCTTGCCCTCGTCCAGCGCCTCAACCACCTTCTCTTTCGGCGTCCCGTAGAAGTGGCCGAAGACTCGCGCATACTCAAGCAACGTGCCCTTTTGGATTCGCTCCTGGAACTGCTCGGGCGAGACGAACCAGTAGTCTTTGCCGTCCACCTCCGTCTGGCTCTTCGGGCGGGTCGTCACCGAGACGCTCAGGCAGACGTTACCCAGCCGTTTGACGATTTCCCTACAAATTGTGCTCTTTCCGACCCCGGATGGGCCGCTCACGATAACCAGCTTACCCTTCTTGTTCGTATCGATCATTACAGTCTCAAACAGTTCCTCGATAAGTTCTAATGTTCATCTCCTTTCTTACTCTACGTTTTGGACCTGTTCCTTGATCCGATCCACCTGGCATTTGATATCCACGACGAATTTTGTAATCTCCGTGTCCGAGGCCTTGCTGGCGATGGTATTCGCCTCTCGGAGCATCTCCTGGCTGATGAAATCGAGTCTGCGTCCCGCCTGTTCGTTGGCCCGACAGCACTGGGCGAACTGCCGCAGGTGAGAATCCAGCCGGGCGACCTCTTCGGAGATATCCGACCGGTCGGCGAAAATCGCCACTTCTCGCACAAGGCTTTCCTCGTCCAGTTTCAGCTCGGCGTGCGCGAGCAACTCGTTGACTCGCTTCTTGAGCTTTTCGCTGTATTTCTGCAGGACGATGGGGCTTCGAGCGTTGATCTGCTCGAGATCGTCCTCGATCGCCTTGCAGCGCTTGTTCAAGTCGGCCTCCAGGAAGCCACCTTCGACGGCACGCATCTGCTTGAGCTTATCGAGCGCTGCCTGACTGATTCTCAGGATGACCTCCTTGATTTGCTCAATCTGCTCGTCGCCCGGGCAGGCAGGTCGAATGACGCCGGGAAGACTCAGCAGGCTGCCCAACTCAATCGTCCCTTTGATGCCGGCGGAAGAGCCGACTCGACCCAGCTTTTCCGCGACGCTGCGCAAGGCCGGCTCGTCGATGTCGAAAAGCACGTCGGCGGGAGCTTCCTTGAGCCGAAGGACATAGTTCACCGTCCCGCGGGACAGGTTCGTGCGAACAAGCCGTTCAATGTCTTCCTCGAGGAACGCCGCCAACTCCGGGAGCTTCAGCGCCGTCTTCAGGTAGCGGTTGTTGACCGTCTTGATCGTCACGGCGTAGCTGATGCCGTCACTTTCACCCTGCGCCTCGCCATAACCGGTCATGCTATTGATCATAGAGCCACGCTTTCAAGTCTCATTTGACTGTACAAGTGGTCGTTCGATCTGAAATGCAGGATACCTTTTTCGTCAACTGCCGGGCGCGTTCGTTTCAGGGACACCGGCGCCGCCACCGCCCGTCGTCTCCCCGAAACCACCCGTCGGGGCGGGTTGATTCGGACCCGCCGCGGGCTGTTGTTGTTGCGGAGCCTGCGGGGCTACGTTGAATTTGCCCTGCGGCGCAGGGACATAGAATTTAGCCAGCACGACGGCCAGGAGCAAGAAGATGGCCACCAGCACAATCGTCACCCAAGTCAGAAAGTCCCCGGTTTTGGAACCCAGAATTCCACTGGCCATTCCGCCGCCAAAGGCCGCACTCAACCCTCCGCCCCTGCCTTTCTGAATCAGAACCACCAGAACCAGAACGATGCAGCAGATCACAAACAGGACGGCCACAGCGTTCATAAAGAAACCAACAGCAAGAAACGGAAAGCTCATCATGTTCGTTCCCCAAAAACCAAGGATCATATAGACGCTTCGATAATCGCGAGGAAATCGTCCGCTTTCAGGCTCGCCCCGCCGACGAGCACACCGTCCACGTCCTTGCAGCTCATCAGCTCCGCGGCGTTGGACGGTTTGACCGAGCCGCCGTAAAGGATGCGGATTTCCTCGGCCAGACCCTCGTCGTACATTTGACCGAGGAGTTTTCGTATAAACTCGTGCACTTCCTGGGCCTGGTCCGGCGTAGCGGTCAGCCCCGTCCCGATGGCCCAGACCGGCTCATAGGCAATCGTCACCGCCGAGAGCTTCGCATGGCTCAAGCCCGACAGACCCTCTTTGAGCTGTCGTGTAACTACGTCATTCGTTTGCGACGCTTCTCGCTCTGAAAGAAGCTCACCCACGCACAATATCGGCAACAGCCCCCCGTTGATCGCGGCGGTCACTTTCTTGTTAATCAGATCATCTTTTTCACCGATGACATGCCGGCGCTCCGAGTGGCCGCACAGGCAATAAATACAGCCGATGTCTTTGAGCATCGAAGCACTGATCTCGCCGGTGAAAGCACCGTCCGCCTCGAAATAGATGTCCTGGGCGCCGACGGCGATACTCGATGCGCCAAGCGCTTCGGCAACCGCCTGGAGATAAACAAAAGGCGGACAGACCGCGACGGTCGCACTGTGCCCGGCTGACTCGATGGACCCGGAGGCAAGACGTTCGGCCAACTCTACGCTGGTTCGGCTGTTCGTGTTCATCTTCCAGTTGCCGGCCACAAACGGTTTTCTCATGACTGTCTCCTATAATAGCTCCGTGGCTCTCGGAAAACTGCCCAGTATCGAGAGTTGCAAGCAGTGCTTGCGCGATTCTTCCAGTCCCTCGCAAATGTGTTTGTCCGTCCTGTGGCCCAGGATGTCGGCGAAGAAACAATACTCCCACTGTTTCTTCCGGCTTGGCCGGGATTCGACCTTCGTCATGTTGATGCCATACTGCTTGAACACGTCCAGAACGTCCGAGAGAGCGCCGGGCTTGTCGGCGGTGTTGAACACGAGGGCCGTCTTGTCCTCGCCGCTCGGCTTGGCGTCTTCTTTGCTGATGACCAGGAATCTCGTCACGTTGCTGGCGTTGTCCTCGATATTCTCGCAGATGATCCTCAGCCCATACAACTCGGCGGCGATGCTGGACCCGATGGCCGCGGCCTTCGGCTCCTCGGCCGCCATTTGCGCGGCCTTAGCCGTGGACGCCACCGGGATCGCCTTGGCCTCCTTGAAGGTCGCGCTGAGCCAGTTCCGGCATTGCGCGAACACCTCGGGCTTGGAGTAGACTTTCTCCACCTCATCGAGCACGCAGTTACCCAGGAGATTGTGATGAATCGCCATCAGGACCTCGGCACAGACCTTCACGTCGGAATCCACCAATGCGTCGAGCGTTTCGATGACTCCGCCGCCCACGGTGTTCTCGACCGGCGCCAAACCGAGGTCGCAATGCCCTTTGCTCACCTCGTCGAAGATGCTTTTGATATCCGCCAGCGGTTCGTATTCGACGCTCTGGCCGAATTTGAGCATCGCCGCGGTATGGCTGAAGCTGCCTTCCGGCCCGAGATAGCCGATCCGCAACGGCCTTTCCAGCACAAAGGAGCCGCTCATCAGCTCGCGCCAGATAGCCACCAGGCATCGGTTCGGCAACGGGCCTTCGTTGGCCTTGGTGATCTTGGCAAAGACCTCCTTCTCACGCTCCGGCGCGTAGACGGGCTTGTCGGTTTTGGTCTTGAGTTTTCCGATCTCCACGACGACGCAGGCGCGCTCGTTGAGCAGCTTGACGAGCTGGTGGTCGATCTCGTCTATCTTGTTTCTCAACTCTTCAAGAGACATACGCACAAAGCAAAAATAGTTCCATTGGCAACGCGCGAGGCACTTCGGCCCATTTTAGTAAAAACCAAGATATTTAACAAAATTTTCTCTTTGCGTCAATGAGTTTGGTTCGTAGGATACAATATTGGGGTTGTAATGGGGTAAAAAAATGCAAAAAGCTTCAAAATACGTGATTTTCGAGACGAACTGGGGCTATTTTGGCCTGGCGGGCACACGGGCCGGTCTGCGCCGGACGTGTTTGCCCGGGCCGAGGCCGGCTGGCGTGCGAGCCAGGCTGCTTGAGGACCTGCCCGAGGCTGAGTTCGATGCGGATTTCTTCAAGACGCTTCAAGAGCAGATAGCTGCGTATTTCGAAGGTGAGTGCGTGGATTTCGGCATGGACGTACCGCTTCTTTTGGACGGTTTCAGTCCCTTTTTCCGGAAGGTCCTCGCCGCCTGTAGAGACGTAAAGATAGGCCAAACAGCAACTTATTCCGAACTGGCCGAGAGAGGGGGCAGTCCCGGCGCGGGCCGAGCCGCCGGAAGCGTAATGGCCGCAAACCCGCTTCCGCTCATGATCCCATGCCATCGCATCATCCGATCCGACGGCCGAATGGGCGGCTTTACCGCCCCCGGCGGAATCCCGCTCAAGAAACGGATGCTCGAACTCGAGCGTCGCGCTTGTTCGCATCTTCATGCTGGCGGAAGCTGGGATCCGGGAGTATCAGCGGTTTCGACGGACTCCCGCCCATTCGATCTTGCCCAGAGCCTGCTTCCTCTGCACTGATAGTCGTCGGTTGCTCGCTCGTTCGATCGTGCCCGGGTCATCCTGCCAACAGATCCTGGCCGGCTCAAGTACGTCCGGGTCCACAATTCGTATCCGCCCCATCGCACATCAAACGGATTTGGCCACATGCTTTCCCGGTCGGGCTTGCCGAACGGCCGAAAACCGCGTATAAATTGAGCCACTATGACGCGCGATGCGAAAAAACGAATTGAGCAGTTGAGGCGTGAGATTCGCGAGCACGACCACCTCTACTACGTGCTCAGCCAGCCCAAGATCAGCGACCGGCAATACGACAAGCTCTTTGCCGAGCTTAAAGCGCTGGAGCAGGAGAATCCTGAGCTTATCACGCCCGATTCGCCCACGCAGCGCGTCTCGGGCCAGCCGCTCGAAGGCTTCGCCACCGTCCGGCACGCCGTGCCCATGCTAAGCATGGATAATACGTATAATGCCGACGAATTGCGGGCTTTCGATGAGCGGCTCGCCAAGCAGCTTGGCAGCCGGGACTATGATTACGTCGTCGAGTTGAAGATCGACGGCCTGGCCATCAGCCTGCGCTACGAAGAGGGCAGCCTCGTGACCGCCGCGACGCGAGGCAACGGCCAAGTCGGTGACGACGTCACCGCCAACGTGCGGACGATTCACGCCGTCCCGCTGGCGTTGCTGGGGAACGACGATATTCCCGCCGTCGTCGAAGTGCGGGGTGAAGTCTACATGCCGACAAGCTCGTTTACTGAGCTGAACAAGCTCCGTGCCGAAGCGGACGAGTCGCCGTTCGCCAATCCGCGAAACGCCGCCGCCGGCTCGTTGAAACTGCTCGATGCGCGAATCACTGCGTCAAGGAACCTCTCGTTTTTCGCCTACGCCACGGGCGAGCTTTCCGAGCCTCTGGCTCAGACCCACTACGAGTGTCTCGAACGCTTCAAGAAGCTCGGCCTGCCCGTCAATCCGCACATCCGCGAAGCCAGGGATATCGACGAAGCGGTTGAAATCTGTGCCGGCTGGAGCGAGAAAAGGCTGGAGCTCGATTACCAGATCGACGGAATGGTCATCAAGGTCAATCGTTTCGACCAGCGGGACATCCTCGGCGCGACGGGCCGGGCGCCGCGATGGTGCATCTCCTACAAATTCGCCGCCGAGCAGGCCGAGACTGTCGTCGAGTCCATCGACGTTCAAGTGGGCAAGAGCGGCATCCTGACGCCGGTGGCAAATCTGACCCCGGTCTTGTTAGCCGGCACGACCGTCAAGCGGGCCAGCCTGCACAACTTCGACCAGGTCAAGCGCCTCGACGTGCGGTGCAGCGACACCGTCGTGATCGAAAAAGCCGGGGAAATTATTCCGCAGGTTATGCAAGTCCGTATGGAGCGCCGGCGTTCCGGCGCTGAGCCTTTTGCGGTGCCGACGAAATGCCCGACGTGCGGCTCGCCCGTCGCCAAAGACGAGGAAGGCGTTTACGTCCGATGCCTCAATCCGAACTGCCAGGCTCAGTTGAAGGAGCGTCTGATCTACTTCGCGGGTCGTGGTCAGATGGACATCGAGCACCTTGGCCCGGCTTTGATCGACCAGCTCATCGAGAACGGCCTAGTCAAGAATTTCGCCGACTTGTACAACCTTGATGAAGACCGGCTCGCCGCGCTGGAGCGCGTGGCGAAAAAGAGCGCCGCCAACGTGATCGAAGCGATCAACGAGAGCAAGATCCGGCCGCTATGGCGTCTTGTGACTGCTCTCGGAATCCGGCATATCGGGGGCCAGTCGGCACAGATATTAGCCGAACATTTCGGAACGCTTGAGACCCTCATGACCGCCACAGAAGACGAGCTTGCGGAGATAGACCAAATCGGGCCGACGATGGCGAAGAGCATCTACAAGTATTTTCACGACCCCGAGAATGTCGCGGTGATCAAACAGCTCACAGACGCCGGCGTCAGGCCCGAGGCGCCCCGCGCACGGCGTGCCACAAGCCTGGCGGGCAAAACGATTGTCGTGACGGGCACGTTAGAGCACTTTACGCGCCAGCAGGTCGAGCAGGCCATCCGCCAGGCGGGAGCGAAAGCATCGAGCGGCGTCAGCAAGAAAACCGATTTCGTCCTGGCGGGCGACAACCCCGGCAGCAAACTCGACAAAGCTCAGAAGCTCGGCGTCCAGATCATAAACGAAAGACAGTTTATGCGACTGACGGACACGGACGGGAACACTGACTGACACAGACTATCGTATGGGCAAGAAGCACGTGGATTTGTTACATAAGGAGCTTAGCTACGAGGTGCGTGGAGCGGCGATCGAGGTAAAGAAGAATTATGGCGCGGGACACAAGGAGGTTCTATATCAGAGGGCCTTTGCCGAAGAGCTTGCCCTGCGCGGCGTAAAATACGCGAAGGAGAAAGCAATCAAGATACATTCTCCGAGAACGCGAAAGGTCATTGCCTCGTAACAACCGGATTTCATCGTTGATGACAAGATCATTGTGGAAATAAAGGCCTTGGAGCAGATGCCGCGCAGGATGATGGACCAACTCTACAGTTATCTGCGAAACAGCAAATATGAATTGGGATTTCTCATAAATTTCAACTCCGGCGGCGCCCACATAAAGCGCGTCATCTACACCAATGATCAGAAAATGCACCTCTCGCCGGAAAGAAGCGAGGGAGGCCGGGATCAGTGACATTCCGTGGAGAAGTCGGTGTCAGTCAGTGTTAAAGTCAGTGACAGTCAGCGTTACATGGAAAGAGCGCTCAGGCTCGCGCAGCGGGGTCTCGGTTCGGTTGAACCGAATCCGGCGGTTGGAGCCGTCATCGTCAAGGACAACCGGGTCATCGGGAGGGGTCATCACAAAAAATTCGGCGGGCCTCATGCGGAAATCAATGCGCTGGAAGATTGTGCTCACTCAGGTAACGATTCACGCGGCGCGACGATATACGTGACGCTTGAGCCTTGCTCGCATCAGGGCAAGACAGGTCCATGCACGGAGGCTTTGATCTCCGCCGGCTTGAAAAGGGTCTTCGTTGCGATGATCGATCCGTCGGAGCACGCGAGCGGCAGAGGAATCGAACAATTGCGCCGGGCGGGGATCGAGGTGGAGATCGGTCTGTGCGAGACCGAGGCGCGATTGCTCAACGCGCCGTTCGTTAAGTACGCCGCTACGGGCAGGTGCTGGGTGACGTTGAAGTGGGCGCAGAGCATCGACGGCAAACTCGCCTGGACCGACACAAACCAAGAGAACCAGTGGATTTCCAACGAGCTGAGCCGGAAGGACGTGCACAAGCTCCGCCGGCGCGTCCAGGGGATTTTAGTTGGGATCAATACCATCCTCGCGGACGATCCGCTTCTGACGGTCCGTCCGAGTAAAGGTAGGAGACCGATTCGGATCCTTCTGGATAGCCATCTTAGAATCCGGCCCGACTGCCAACTGCTCCGAACGACGAAGGAAAGCCCGGTGATGATCGTCACACGACAAGACTCCATTGACGCAAATCCTCGCGTTGCTAGCGAGATTAGAGACAAGGGCGCAGAATTGTTCGTCTGCCCGGACACCCCCGGGCGTTCCAATTTGGTCTTTCTGCTGGACGAATTGAGCCATCGCGGCATCGGCCACCTGCTCGTCGAGGGCGGTCCGACGGTCCTGACCTCGTTCCTGAAAGAGGACCTTGCGGATGAGATGGTCGTCTACATCGCGCCGGAAATATTCGGAGCGCGGGGCGGCGCTGAGATAACCAGGCCGATGGCTGAGCTGGCTCAATCCATTGGATTGCGCCACGTGGACGTCAAGCGCTTCGGTGACGATGTCCGCCTGAGCGGCCTGACCCAAAAGGGCCTTCACAACATATCGGTAGGTGAAGCGGGGTATTTGGCAGATGAATAAAAGAGATGTCGTGAGGCTGGCGGTCGAGGGACGCAAGGCGCCTTACGTGCCGTGGCATTGCAACTTCACGGTCGAGGCGGCCGACAAGCTGCGGGAGCACTTCGGCCGAGACGATCTCGAAGAGGTCCTGGATAATCATTTCGTCAAGCTGGGCCATGACATCGGCTTCTTCGAGGACCTGGGTAACGACCGCTTCCGCGACGTGTTCGGCGTCGTGTGGGACCGCAGGATAGACAAGGACATCGGCAACGTCGAGAATTGTCTCTTGCCCGAGCCGAGACTTGCGGGATACGAACTTCCCGATCCGCTCAACAAGCATTTCTTCGAGGACATCCCCGACAGGATCGGCCGGTATGGTGACTGTCTCCGCGTCTTCAAGATCGGGTTCTCGCTATACGAGCGGGCCTGGACACTGCGAGGGATGCAGAACCTGATGATGGACTTCCTAGACCACCCGGATTTCGTCCGTCAGTTGCTGCGAGCGATCGCCGACTACAACATCGCCCAGACGACCGAGGCGTTGAAGTATGATATCGACGCGGTCTACTTTGGCGACGACTGGGGCCAGCAGCGCGGCTTGCAGATGGGCCCGCGCCTCTGGCGGCAGTTCATTGAGCCGGAGCTCAAGCGGATGTACTCAACGGTGCGCGACGCCGGCAAGCTCGTCTTCATTCATTCGTGCGGCAAGGTGGACGAGCTTTTCGACGACCTTATCGACATCGGCCTCAATTGCTTCAATCCCTTTCAACCTGAGGTCATGGATATCTTCGACCTGATGAGAAGGTACAAGGGCCGCCTTGCCTTTCATGGCGGACTCTCCACTCAGCGAACGTTACCCTACGGCTCCACGGACGACGTCAAACGCGAAACGAAAAAACTGTTGGAAGCCGGTGTCGAGGGCGGCTACATCTTCGCCCCTGCCCACGCCGTCGAGGGCGACGTCCCGCTGGAGAATATGCTCACCTTCATAGACACTCTCCACACCCAACCGGGCTACACAAGATAAATCCGAAGCATGAAATCCGAAATTCTAAACAAATTCAAAATTCAAATGCTCAAATGTCCAAAACGAAACCCGCGCGTGAATGTTTGGAATTTTGAAATTTGAACATTAGATATTGTTTCGGATTTCGGATTTAGATATTCGGATTTTACCTATCGTATTAGTTTGATGATTGCGTCGAGGTCGTTTGGGGCTTCTATGGGGGGATTGCTGAATTCGCCTTGCTTTTCCTTGTGGTAGTTGACGGTGACATTTGGGTCCTTCAGCGGATGGCCCGTGAGGACGCAGGCGACCCGTTCGTCAGCGCCGATGACGCCTTCCGCCCGCAGGTGCTTCAAGCCGGCGATGGTGGCCGCGGAAGCCGGCTCGCAGCCCAGGCCGTACTTGCCGATAATCGCCTTGGCATCGACGATCTCTTCATCTGTCACGGCGCGAACGACGCCGTTGCAAATATCAATTGCGCGGAGGCATTTCTTCAGATTGACCGGGCGCGAGATTTCGATGGCGGAGGCACACGTATGCGGCGAAAAGTTGCGGGCCGTCAGATCGTTGTAGTAGTCGTCGATGATCGCCTGATCGACGTGGCCGTCATTCCAGCGGAGTTTCTTGTTATTGACCAGATCGGTCAGCGTGTCGGCGCCGGTGGCGTTGATGATCGCCATTCGCGGGATGCGCTCGATCAAGCCCAGTTGCTTGAGCTCGTCGAAGGCCTTTCCGAAGGCGCTGGAGTTGCCCAGATTGCCGCCCGGCACGACGATCCAGTCGGGCACCTCCCAGCCCAGGCCCTCGATGATGCGATACATGATGGTCTTCTGGCCTTCGAGCCGGAACGGGTTAAGCGAGTTGAGCAGATACAGACCCAGTTCGGTGCAAACGTCCTGGACTTGTTTCATACAATCATCGAAATCGCCTAAGATTTGGATCGTCTGCGCGCCGTAGTCCATTGCCTGGCTGAGCTTGCCGAAGGCGATCCGGCCGGAGCCGATGAACACGGTGCACTTGACGCCGCAACTATGGGCGTACAAGGCCACGGATGCGGACGTGTTGCCCGTCGAGGCGCAGGCGCTCGCCCGGGCGCCGACCATCCTGGCGTGGCTGAACGCCGCCGACATGCCATTGTCTTTGAATGAGCCGGAAGGGTTCAGGCCTTCGTATTGCAGGTACAGACGCCCGGCCGCCATATCGACGTGCTTCACCACCGCGTCGTTGAGCTGAAGGATCGTCTGGCCTTCGCCAATGGTGACCTTGTATGGATCCTCGCAGAAGCTCAGCAACTCACGGAACCGCCAGACGCCGGACAAGTCCAGTGGATTTTGCCGCGTCGCCCAGCGATTAGCAAATTCACTCAGGGCCCCGGGCACTTGAATCTTGTCCCAGTTATAGCGAATATCCAGCAATTCGCCGCACTTGGGGCACTTGAACATCGCCCGCCCGCAATCGAATTCCGCCCCACAGGCCGGGTTTATACACTTTTGATAAGCCGTGTCGGTCATACATCAATTTCAAATTTGAGATTCCAGATAGTCTTTCGGTCTTTCACAATACGGTGATTATAAACGATTCGCGGGCAATGTCCCATTTTTTCACAAAATAAGCGTTTTGTGCGCTCATTTTGGTTCTAAAATCAGACAATATAACGAACGCTGATTCGAGGAATTGGAGGTTGATCTTTCGCACGTGCTGATCGATCAGGAAAGAGAACTGGTAGAAGCGGCCGTCGCCGGCGATATCGAGAGCTTCGGCGAGCTGTGCGGGCGTTACTACGGCGCGATGGTGGCCGTTGCATATGCGGTGCTGAGCGACCATCATCTTGCCGAGGACGCCGCCCAGGAAGGCTTCGCCCGGGCGCTGGTTAACCTCAGACGGCTGCAGAACAAAAACAGATTCGCCCCGTGGCTGGCGGCGATCTGCCGAAACGTCGCCAGGGATATGGCGGCTGCCAAATCGAGGCATATCAGCGCTGAAGATCTTTCACAAGTAGCCGACAAGAATCACGACAATGAAGACCACCGTGCGATTCGCCGGGCCATCGACCGACTGCCCGAAGCCGCGAAGGAACTGGTTGTGTTGCGGTACTACAACAATCTGTCCTACGAACGGATCGGTGCTATCCTGGGAATCTCGCCGGCGGCGATCAACGGCAGACTCGCACGGGCAAAACGAAGAATAGCAAGACGCTTGAGAGAAAGTGGTTTTCCGGAGAACCGGTTATGAACGCAGGCAGAAACAACAAAAATTTTGACGAACTTATCGCCAAGGCCATCAGCCGGGACAGACCGAAGTTCGATTTTGATAGATGGAAACAAACGTACGAGAAGGAGGTCGATATCTTCGAATCGCAGAAAGAGCCGGCAAAACCAAAGCCGGTCGCGTTTAAGCCGAATATTCAGAGGACGATATTCCTGAGCAAAGTTGGTTACGTAGCCGCAGCGTTGCTTGTCGTTTCTTCCCTGGTGGCCTGCTTTGTTCTGTCAGGAAAAATCAACGACCTTAGAAAGGAGTTGGCGCAGGCCCAGCGTGATGTCGCTCTTGCACAGCAGAATGTCACGCCTGCTCAGCCCGATGATACAACCACCATCAATTTTTATTTGGAAGAACACCGGGATCTCGTCGCTCAGCAAGCTTCCATGAATTCGACCACATCACAGCCGGCACAGATACGTGTGAGCCAACAGGACATCATGTATTATGAGTCTTTTGATGATGGGCCGGAATATATGAGTCCTGGTATAATTGTCAGGAGACCTTCAACTCAACTTCAAACCGGCTCGACCAATGCTCCTACAATTGCCAATGGGCATACACTGACGCTGTCCGAAGCTCGCAAAACCGCCGGTTTCATGCTGGTATCGCGGTCATGGCTTCACCCCGGTTACAAGCTCGATGAGATCAGAAGGATCGAAGGTCGTGACGCTCTGCAACTGCTGTATACCGACGGCATCAATTCGGTTTCGTTGTTCGAGCAGCCTCTGGATGGACAGCGCGGGCTTGGGCCTAAGGATTTCAGAGAGTATGCCGTATATCGCAACAAAGAGCAGGCCGGAGGAACCATCCTCGCATGGAAGGATGATAATCTTTCTTACGTTTTAATTGGAAATATTGAAATGTCACTATTGATGGATATAGCGCAGTCTATCAGCGCTGTAAAATAAAAGGAAAAGAAAATGAATCGCAAACTATTAATCTTACTAACAATATGCTGTATTCTTGCAGCCATCCCCGGATCATCTGCTCTATCATTCGCAGGTGATGAATCTGAAGCAAACACAAAGGCCGAGCAACACTTTGAAAAGGCAAATGAAATGTACGATGCCGCCGATTACGATGGCGCAATTGTCGAATATGAGAAGATAACAAGACTGTCACCTAACAGCAAAATCGCCCAGAATGCGCAATACTGGATCGGACAGTCTCAGTTCCAGGCAAGACAGCTCGATGCCGCGTTAGCGACGTTTCAGGGACTTGTCGATGAGTATCCGACGAGCGCGATTATTCCATCGACGCAACTGATGATAGGGCGTGTGGAACAATCGAAGGAAGAGAAATCACTTGTGGACGCAATAAAGCAAGGCGATCTCGAACAGATCAAGTTGCTTATCTCAAAAGGCGTCGATGTTAATGTCAGGGTCAAAGCCGACGTCGAGGATGATGGCAATGTCAGAGAAGGCTGGACACTCCTGAATTTAGCTATCAGACTCAAACATCCGGATGTTGCAACCTTCCTGATAGATCAGGGCGCTGATGTCAATGAGAGGAATGAATGCGGCCTCCGCAAGGTGCCGCTAAACTGGGTGGCTCATTTCGGCCCGGCGTCGGTGGCCAGGCTGCTCATCGCCAAGGGGGCAGATGTCAACGTTAAGGAGGATGGGGGCTGGACTCCGCTGCATAATGTGGCCAGTGATTATAATCCTGATCCTAATGACGATCTTGAAGTCGCCAGACTTCTCATCTCCAATGGGGCCGACATCGAAGCAGAGAACTACTGGCACAACCGTCCGTTGCACGTAGCAGCGCGTAGAGGCCAACTTGATTTAGTCAAGCTTCTCATCTCCAAGGGTGCGAACATTGAAGCCAGAGGCTGGCATAAGAAAACGCCATTGCATTGGGCCGTGCAGAACGAGCGGTTAGAAGTTGCAAAGTTGCTTCTCGATAAAGGGGCCTATGTAGATAGCGGGGATGTTTTTAGTGCCACGCCGCTTGTCGGCGCCATCTATACAGGCAACGAGGATATGATCAATCTGCTCCTGAGTCACGGCGCAGCTCCGTGGCATCGGTGGATGGGTGTGCACTATGTCGGGGTAGCGATGCATGCAGCGGGTAACGGAGGCAAGGAAATGATCAGGTTCCTTATTGACAAGGGCTTTGACTATTCGCCAGTTCACGTTGCGGCCTTTTTCGGAGACCTGGACGCGGTCAAAAGCTATCTGGCCGGCGGAGGCAACATCAATGCAATGGGTCCTTCGTTCCTGACTTTGCTGGCTTGTGCAACAATGGGCGGGCAAGCGGAAGTAGTGAGATTCCTTATTGACGAAGGCGCCGATATCAATCTGCAATTTGCTTCGGGCCTCACGGCTCTGCACTGCACGGTGATGTCGGGTGGTCATGCAGGTCGCCCCGAGATTGCCAGAATGCTTCTGGATAAGGGAGCTGACGTGACAATGTGTGACTATATGGGAAAAACTGCACTGTTGTGCGCGGTCGATCAATCAGTTAATAAAGACATCGTGGAGATGCTGCTTTCCAAGGGAGCTGACGTTAACGCTAAGTGTGGAACTTTGGATACACCTTTACATATGGCATGCGAGAGCGGCAATGCGGCTGTGGCGGAAGTACTTATCGCCCACGGTGCAGATGTCAACGCCAAAACCAAAAGCGGCAAGACCCCTATGGATTTTGCTAAGAGTGAAGGTCATGAAGAAATCGTCGAACTGCTCCGCAAGCACGGGGCCAGGGAATAATCAGCCCCTATTCCCTCCAAGTGAAACGAGCGGGGTCTGTGCCGAGTTGCTCGGTACAGGCCCCGAATATCAAACATGACCATTGCTCAAATGTAGCTGCTTATCAGGTTCTAAACCTACATATCACCGGCCGGACATGGCCCAGGCCGATGGGTTTATGCGCCCGAGCAGAGCTTCTTATAACCATAAAAAGACTTGTAACTGTAGAAGAATGGGGAAAAGACCATGAGGATTCTGACTTATAGTATTTATATAGTTGTCTATTTATTGTTGTTTGTTAGGGCACAGGCAGCCCTTGCGAATGACTCTCTGGCAATGGATAAACCACCCACTGCCATAGCCTTTATCAACGTGAACGTTGTTCCGATGGATAGTGAGCGTATCGTTCCGGCTCAGACCGTGATTGTGCGGGCAGATCGAATCAGTGAAATCGGCCCCGCCAATGCGGCTGAGATTCCCGAAGGCGCACTACTAATCGACGGCAGCAATAAATACCTCATGCCGGGTTTAGTGGATATGCATGTGCATCAACGCCGAGAGGGCTGGGACTACCATCTAACTCTTTTTATCGCCAACGGCGTTACGACTATTCGCAACATGTGGGGCACAGAGTCTGTCCTAAGACTTCGAGAACAAATCAAGAAGGGAAAGCTCGTTGGACCAACAATCTACACTACTGGACCGATCATCGATGGCAATCCGCCTGTCTGGCTTCAAAGCACTGTTGTGGAAACACCCGATCAGGCCGCCCGAGTAGTTGCCGAACACAAGAAGGCCGGATATGACTTTATCAAGGTGTATAATAATCTATCATTGGAGTGCTACAACGCCATAATCGAAATTGCCGCAAAGCTCGGGATGCCGGTTGTCTGTCATGTTCCCGGTGCCGTTGGCGTTGAGCACGCATTAGCTGCAGGTCAGTACACTATCGAGCACCTGGGGGGTTATGGTAATTTCCTCAAGTTCCAAGACTCCCCGCAGGAGAGGATGAAAATTGCACAGACCACCTGTGAAGCCGGTACATGGAACTGCCCCACCCTCGTTGTCCTTGACAAAATGGTAATGAGCCGGGGGGAAGTAGAGCGAGAACTCATGCGGACACACATGAAATATATCTCGCCCTTTCAGAAACAGGCATGGTTGAGCCTTTGGCCAAAACGCGCCGAAGCCACGAACCGTACTTCCAGAATGTCCAAAGTGAAGAAAATGGTCAAGGCACTGCACGATGCTGGAGCAAATATTCTGCTTGGCACCGACACTCCCAATCCTTATGTGGTACCTGGTTTTTCTCTTCATGAGGAATTGCGACACCTCGTTGATGCAGGCCTAACACCTTACGAAGCCATCAGGGCCGGTACAAGCAGCGCCGCCGAATGCCTGGGGGCATTAGACGAGTTTGGCACCATCAGTGCTGGTCTGAGGGCCGATCTTATCCTGGTAGAAGACAACCCGCTCGAAGACGTTGGTAATGTCGATCGGCGTGTCGGTGTCATGCTATGTGGGCGCTGGTTTCCACAATCAGAGCTACAGGCCATGCTGGATAAGTTGGCCATAAAATTTGCCACTGAGGAAAATCCAGATGGTGTCATGCTTGACGGGCAATGGTATCCCCGATCTATTCTGGAGTTCATCGTTGAAAGTTACAAAGAAGAGATAGACGTGCAGACTGAAAGTCAGAAGGAAGAACTTGTGCAACTAATCTTGGCGTCAAATCGTATTTTTCTTGTGAGCCAGGGGACCCTCTGGCCCATGGCTCGACCAGGCGTCATGGCGCTGAAGCAATTGGGATTCCAGGCATACCTGGCCGAAGATCCGACGTCGCCTGCGATCTCAAAGGAGGATCTGCTCATCTTGTTCTCACTTTCGGGCGAATCGACGACGACTTATGACATAGCTTCTGCAGCGAAGACCGCCGGGGCTCGCATTGTTCTATTGTCTGGCTTACTTAGTAAATCGAGAGTGCGAGAGATCTCCGATATGGTCATCGAACTGGGGCCCGATTTCTATGAAGCTGCAGCGAGGCAATTTGCTCAAGAGGTGATTACTTCGATTATCAGTAAAGGAGAGCACAAAAAGACCAAACAAAACAAGTAGTTGGAGTAAGAGACGCAGAAAGAAAGAGAATGTCGGCGGGGTAATTTCGTTGATGAGGGTTGGGCACCTCTGTACGACGTATGCTTGGCGGGGCGGAAGACTAAGGCGGTAGTGCTCATGACCAATGGTGCTGATGTCAATCCCAAAACTAAAAACGGCAAAATGCCCATGTCGGTTGCAAAGATAGGAAGTCACGATCAGATCGTCGGACTGTTCCGCGAGCACGGAGCCAAAGAATAATCACAGCAGGAACACGCTTTTCGAATCGGAGATTTAGAGTGACCACATACCGAGAGGGTTGGGCTTATTATCAGCTCGGCCTTTTTCATTTGCTTTCTGCAAAAAGGCCTTAGTAAGCCGAGCACATTTCTGATTATGTATAAACCAAAACGAGCTACCGGCTCGTGTAACGGGTGAAGAACGTTCTTTATTTGGCCGGGAAGGCATTAAATGCTGGAAGATAAGCTGTTGATTTGGAAATTCAAGGGCGGCAGCCGTGAGGCATTTTGCCGGATATACCAAAAGTACGGTGACTATTTGCTGGCCCTGGCAGCGGCTCTTTTGAAAGATGTTAACGCGGCGGAGGACGTCGTCCACGATGTTTTCTGCAAGTTTATCGAATCCAGAGAGAAGATTAGGCTCGCGGGAAATCTCAAAAGCTTTCTCGCCACCTGTGTCGTAAATCTTGCACGCGATAAGCTCAGAGCCAGAAAATTACAAACGTGCGACCCGGATGACGCGACGGCGAGCTTTTTGGATACGAACGAGCCGGACCATGATGCCATCTTCGGAGAACAAGCAAGGGATTTGAATCGTGCGATGGCACAGCTTGCTTACGAGCAGCGAGAAGTCATCATGCTCCATCTTCGCGGCGGCATGAAGTTCAGAGAAATAGCCAGTTTGCAAGCAGTCTCAATCAATACAGCAAAGAGTCGGTACCGTTACGGTTTGCAAAAGCTTCGGACACTTTTATCTGATCATGAGAAGAAAAATGAAATCGACTAAAGACATAGAACAATCAATCAAAAAATTAGTCGTCGAATCCGGCGACCGGATACATGACAGGATTCTGGAAAAATTGCAGAGGAAGCTGGACCAATCGAAGAGACAAATCGCTCCTGAGCAGACAAATGCATGCAGATTTATATTGCTGCGCAGAGCCGGCTACTTAGCTGCGGCGTTGCTTGTTATTTGTTCCCTGGCGGCGTGCTTTATTATGTCCGGAAATGTGACAAAGCTGAAAAAGAAGCTGGAGCAGGCCCGTCGGGATAACACTCTTGCTCCTGCTGATGATTCGGCTACCATCAACTTTTATTTTAAAGAGCACCAGGATGTAGTTGCTCAAAATGCTTCTATGAAATCCGGTATAGCACAACCGACACAGATGCGGGTTGACCGGCATGATATTTTGTATTTTGAATCTTTTGACGATGGGCCGGAATATATGAGTCCCGGCATCATTGTCAGAGGACCTTCATCTCAGCTTCAAACCGGCTCGCCCAAAGCACCGACCATTTCCAATGGTCACACGCTGTCCCTGGCTGAAGCCAAAGCAACCGCTCATTTTGATTTAGTGGCGCCGCCGTGGCTTCATCCCTTCTATAAACTCGACCAGATCAGAACGATTGAGGACCGTGACGCCCTGCAACTGCTGTATACGAATGGTATCGATTCGATATCATTGTTTGAGCAACCCCTGGATGGGCGGCGCGGGCTTGAGCCGAAAGATTTCAGAGAATATGCCGTGTATCAAAATAAGGGCCAAGGCGGAGGGACCATTCTCGCATGGAGAGATGAAACCCTTTCTTATGTGTTAATTGGTAATATCGAACTGTCACAATTAATGGATATGGCGCAGTCTATCAGCGCCGGAAGATAAGAGGAAACGAAAAATGGATCGTGAAAGATCACTCTCATTAACAATATTCTGGATTTTAGCGTTTGTCCCGGGTCTATGTGCTTTATCTTATGCGGATAACAAAACAGAGACGAATCCGGAGGCCGAACAACACTTTCAAAAGGCAAACGAGCTGCAGATCCTCGCTGATTACGATGCCGCCATTGCCGAATACCAGACGGTCATAAGTCTGTCGCCGAACAGTAAAATCGCCCAGAATGCCCAATACTGGATCGGGCAATTATATTTCCAATCAAAACGGTTCGATGCCGCATTGTCTGCATTTGAGAAACTTCTCGATGAGTATCCAGAGAGTCGCACGATCCCGGCAACAACGCTCATGATACAGCGCGTTCAGCAGGCAAAGAAGAACCGATCACTTTTTGAGG
>JARRQQ010000001.1:0-35857 GCA_037381725.1 Sedimentisphaerales bacterium | reverse complement strand
GCCGGCCACGTAAAAGGTTGCCGTCTGGTTGCCTCGGAAGACCTCGGAGTCCCGGGCGCCGTCATTGACGTCATTGAAACGATCGCCCAAATAGACATCGTGCGAGACCGCACTGCCTCCCGGCGACCACGAGAGGTTCACCCAAGCATCTTCATGCAAGGCGCCGTCGGCCGGGCTGGGATCATAAGCATACGGATAGGGTTCGCCCCCTTCGTTCATGATCTGCTGAATCTCTTGCTGTGTCAGCACTTTGTCGTACATACGGACTTCATCAATGGACCCGACCCAATACCTGTCGTCATGTGTGGCACGGTAGCCTATTCCCAGATCGACATCCGCAACAATGTCGAGCATCGGATCCGTATCCGTGGAGGGCACGGTATCATCCTGACCGTCAACGTAGATGGTCATGTCCGGATACTGGCAGTAAGCACCTTCTATCGACGTGAGCGCTATGTGGTGCCATTCACCGTCCGTCAAAGCGGTATTGGTGTTCACATTTCCGGCACCGTGATTGGCCCGCAAGATACCCGTGCCGCTCATTGTCCGCAGTTCGATTCTCTGACCATTGGAGGCAGTGCCCCAGCTTATAACGCATCTGTGGTCATCGACATTCGAGGTCTTGATCCAGGCGGTGACGCTCCAGGGATTCGTGCCCAGGACGCCTTTGAAGTCCGTTATGCTCACAAAGTCATCCCCGTCGAACTCCATCGCCTCGCCATAGACCCCGGGGCCAAAGCTCGGTGTGCCGTTGAGTGTGCCATTACGGTCATTGCCGGATGTATCCTGGGCGTGACCATCAAGCGTCCACCGGCCCATAAGGTGCACGTCCGCGGCCGGGACCCACGAGACAAGTCCCGCCGTCAAAATGATTGCGACTAAACACGTCACTCTTTGAAACATAATAGTCCTCCTTCAAAAAGGTCGAACCTCCGTGCTGGATAGGGGCACCCCCACGTGGTTGCCCAGGGCAGGCACATGGGCCTGCCCCTACGGCCGATACAGCCGAATGTCGTCGATATAGATCGTGCCCGAGCCGCCTGGACCTGCGCCGTCGGCCTTCGTGCCCAAGCCAATCGCGATACTGTTCACGTTCGCCAGATCCTCACCCAGATCGGCGAACGTCTCCAAGTCGATGTTCCACTGCGTCCAGGAGATCGCCTGCGCCGCGGCGGGATTCTCCTGCGCGACTATCGCATTGCCGTCAAGAGCAACGTACATCGGCTCAGCGGCATTAGCCGCATCACCCCGGAACCAGAGCGTCAACGTGCTCACGCCGTGCTCGGTCCAGTCGCGCGGATAGGTCAACGTCAGTTCCACCTCGGAATTGGTCACACCGTTCACGTTCTCGTAAAGGATCGGCATGGATTGGCGACCGCTGTGGACAATCGTCTGCTCGGCGTACGGAGGAAGCAGATACCCGACTTGCGAGCCGTTGTTCGCAACACCGAAACCATCGATCCAGCGTTGCCAGATCGCCTCGCCGCCCGTGTCATCGTCGGTATAGTCCTCGAAGTCGTCCACGACCAGGAAAGCACCCGTTGTAAAGCTCCAGAGATTGCCAACCCAGGGGCTATCAGGATGGAGGTCGTTGACCTCATCGACGCGCCAATAGTATGTCGTGTGTCTGGCGAGCTTGCCGGGATCGTAGTTTTCATCGCCAAACGCCTTAGTGCCCTTAAACTCGGGCGAGTTTCTGCCGGCGTCTCTGACCGCCTGTTCATCGGTGCCGAAGTACACGTCGTGTGAGGCGGCGTACACTCCTGGAACCCAGCGAAGAGGGGGTATCAGCTTTACGCCCGTCTGCCCGTTGGGCGGATGCGGGCTGCCCGCCTGTAAAGGCAGGGACAGCGCCGCCTGCGGGACGATCCCCTTGGGCTGACTGGCGCTCACCCACAACAGGTGCGCCTCGGCCTCCGTGTCCTCGTTGAAGAATTCCATCCGGATGCTGTATCGCTGCCCGGCGACAAGCACAACCGGCGTGCTGCGTGTATCGACGACCCTGTTGACCCACACCCACTTGTCTACAATCAATTTGTCGTCGAGCCACAGTCTCGAACCGTCATTCGTCCGCGTGTAGAACGTATACGTCTCGGAGAACGCAGCCTCTATCTCGCCACGCCAACGGGCTGAGAAAGCGTCTTCGTCAACGACGCCGGCTTCGGGCGAGCCGTCGCCGAAGTCGAAATCAACGTTCTGATCGATCCGAGTCAGGACGGGCTGGCCGCTTGCGCCCATGTTGTTGAAATACTCACCCAGGATTCCGCCTCCCCCGCCGGCGGTCGTGAAACTCCAGACCTTGCCCCGTTGGAGGGTCTGGAAATCGGACCCGTCTACCCGCCAATAGTAGGTCTTGCCAGCTTCCAGGGGGCCCGGATCGTACGTCGTCTCGGTAGTGAAAGGCGCGCCCGTCGCGTTGTTCACGTCATCGAAAGTGTCGCCGAAATAGACGTAGAAGGCGACCGCTCCCACGCCGGGGTCCCAGCTCAGGACCGCGTCGGTCGCCACAAACCTGGCGCCATCGGCCGGGACCGGACTCCACGTGGTCGTTGGTCGAACACTGAAGCTCCAGACGTTACCCCTCCAGGGGCTATCCGGCTCGGCTTCATTAACCTCATCGACACGCCAATAGTACCTTACCCCTGGTGTCAGCCCGCTTGGGTATGGCCCGCCAAGACCGATCACAAGATAAGACGACGCCGAAGACACCGGCTCGACCCGGCCTTCATTGACGTCGTCGAAATTCTCGCTGATGTAAACCTGATGTGAGGCGGCCAGATCGCCCGGCGTCCAGCTCAGCATATACCACGTCTCGTCGATCACGGCACCGTCGGTTGGGTCCGGCCCCATGGCGTGCCTGACCAGGCCCGGGTCCGTCATAATCGCCTGAATCTCCTCGGCCGTCAGCGCGCGGTCAGACATGCGGACATCGTCCATCATGCCCGTAAAAACTCTCGGCGTATTGTTCAAATCGTAGGCGATTCGGAGCTCGCCGCCGCTGGAGGTGTTGATTGCTCTCGGCGTCCCTCCGGCAATGGGGTCCAACTCGCCGTCCACGTAGAGCTTAACCTCGCTAATGTCCGGTGACCCATCGTCTTCGAGGACGGCCGCCACGTGGTGCCACTCGCCGTCGGCAAGGTCGGTGGTCCCCCATGTATTTCCCTGGCCGCACTCGACGCGGAGATTCGCGGGATCGTTGTGCGTTCGCACAATCCACTTCGTTCCGGACCCGCTCGGCCCCCACGTGATGATGCTCGCCGACGTGTTGGTCACGTTGACCCACGCTGCGTTCGTGCGGGCTTGCGAGCCTAATATGCCGTCGTAGCCCGGCACGGCTACATGGCTGCCATCGGCGAACGCAAGCGCGCCGCCGTGGATGCCCGCAACCCATTGAGGACCATCGACGAGAACGCCGTGACGGTCGTGACCCGAAGAGTCAATCGCCACCGTGCCTGAGCCGTCGTTGAATCTCCACCAACCCATCAGATTCGGATCGGCGGCACGCACATTCGCCGCAGCCGCGCCCAATAGAAGACCAAGGGCGGCTGGAAGTGCTCTTCTTCCGCACATAGTAGTCCTCCTTCAGAGATAATGCATTCACGCTGAACGGGGCTTGCACCTTAGCAAGCCGCCTGAGACACCCCTTGCGAGAGGCATAGGCCCCTGACCTCTGCGAGATCCAACATCATCCTTGTGGATACCCCCCGCGAGGTCTACATACCCAGAGCTGCCCTTACTGATCTCCGGCGACCAGACGGATGTTATCAATGTAGAACTTCGTCACCGATGCCGCGTCCAGGTTCGACACCAGCGCCAGCTCGAACCACGCGATGTTGTCGTCCGTGCCCGCAATCACCGTGCTGAGCGATTCCGGAACCGCCCACGTGTACGTGTGGGGCTGCCCGTCACGCTCGATGCTCTGCGCGCCGAGCGATTGCCAGCCGACGTTGTTGTTCGCGCCGTTATCATCGTTGTTCTGCCCGTTGATAATCATCTCCATGTTCATCCACGTCGTGGTCAGATCGGCGTCGAACGCGGTCACGTCCGCCACGACCATCGCACCAGCGGTTCCCAGCAAGGCGCTGTGCGACCTGATATCCACTAAGGCGTCGATGTGCCAATCGCCGGGACCGTCCACCTGCAGTGCCTGCGTGCCGAGCGTTGCCCCCGTCGTACTGAGTGACAGCGTGGCGTCCCGTTCCTGCCAGCCGTCAAGACCGCCCTCGAAATCGCCGACCACAACCGCGTCGAGACCACCCGGTATGGTGTAGTCACCTTCGTAAAACTTGACGTCGTCCATCCAAAACTCAGTCGCGGTGAAGCCGACGTGGAAGGTGGCTGTGCCCGGACTCACGTCCTCCGTGAAGACGGGCGTCGTGATATGATACTCCGCCCATTCGTCCGTCATGGTCAAGACCTGGTCGCCATATCCCGTGTAGGGATCGGCACCCAGTTCCGGTTTGAAATTGATATCGAGCGTCCCGCTGGCACACTTCAGCCAGGCCGAAAGCGTGTACTTCTTCCCGGCTTGAAAAACCAAGTCCGGCTGGCTTATCCCGACGTCCCAGAAGTTGGCATTCACTGTCGGCACGATAACGTGCAAACACAAGCTGCCTTCCACCGGATCCTCTGATACCACTTCTGCGGTCGCGCCGCCACCTGTATTGTCATATATGTACCACGGATCGAGCACGCCGTCCTCGAAGCCGCCATTGACCAGCAGATTCACGAACTCCGGCGGCGGCAAGGCCCGTCCGACCCCGATATCATCGAAGTACAGCGTTCCCGAGCCGCCCGCGGTCGGAGTGTTTCTATCGCCTACGCCCAGGATCAGGTTCTGAACGGCGGCCAGATTCACGCCCTGGTCGGCGAATTGAGCCAGGTCAATACTCCACTGCGTCCAAGTGTCAATCTGGGTAGCGGCCGGGTCTTCACTGGCCACCGTGCCAATGTGGCCCGCGGTATCCACCAGACCAACGTACAGCGGCTCGGCGTCGTTCGTGGCGATTCCGATATCCTGATCCGTCCACTCTCCACTGACCGAACCGGTCATCGTGACATCCGTGAATACCGCCTCGCACGTCTCACTGGCGTTGTGGCTGGTCACCGCTAGGCCGATGTAGACGGTCGAGCTCATCTGGATATTGGTTCCCGTGGCATTGTTGACCGGGGTCCAGTTCGTCCCGTTCGCCGAGTGGGAGACCGTGAAGCGCCCGGAGATGTCACGCTCCAGCTTCACCCAGTATGGCGCGGCGACGCCCGTCTGATTCGTGCTGAAGCTCGTGCCCCCCGTTTCTGTCCGCCCCTGAGAGGCAACCCCGTTCTCGGGTGTGATGGTTGCAAAAGCGTTCTTCGACCCGGGATCCAGCGTCTCGCGGATCATCACGCCGGCCTTGGCCCACGGGTCCGTATCGGTTACGCTCTGGACGCGAGCAACAATCGAGCCGGCCCCCGTCAGCATTTTGTAGGCGAAGTGGAACTGATCGGCCGTGTCCCAAATATCCGTTCCGGAACCCGTCATGGTGAAAGTCCCCGCAGGACTCTCCACAAAGCTGCCCGCCGAGCCCGGATTGCCCCGGAACCACAGCGACAATTGCTCGATGCCTGACTGGGTCCAGTCCATCGGATCGTCAAAAGTCCGCTCCGCCTCGGAATAGCGCGCGGTGGATCCTTGACCATGATCGTAGAAGAACGGCATGGATTGTTTGCCGCCATGAACGATCGTTCGTTCGGCATACGGCGGAACGAGGTACCCGACCTGTGAGCCATTCTCAGGAACGCCGAAGCCGTCGATCCACGTTTGCCAGATCGCCTGGCCAGCCGCGTCGTCGTCGGTGTAGCTCTCGAAATCGTCCACCGCCTTCATCTCGGTCGTCGAGAACCGCCAGACGTCGCCTTCATAAAAGCTGCCATCCTCGCTGATCTCGTTGACTTTCCAGTAGTACCTCTGTCCATAATCAAGCGGCCCCACCTGATATTCGGTATCGTTCACCGTGGTTGCAGGCGCCGTACCGTCGATGACCGCCTGCTCGTCGGTGCTGAGATAGACCTCGTGCGAAGCCGCCTCGCGCCCGCCGCGCCAATCCAGAACGACGTCCAGAGGCACGTTCAAGGCACCGGAGGAGGGCACGGGATCGCTGGCCTGCACGGGGATGTACGTGAACCGCACTTCGCTCAAACCATACTGAGGCAATAATCCCTGCCAATTCGTAGTGATGGTCAGCCGGACGTACTTGGCGACCACACCGCTCATATCGACGGTCGTATTGTGTGTGTAGGTCGGCGTGCCCGTCGCCTGGGCAAATTCCTGCTCGCCCAGCGTGGTCCAGTTCTCGCCGTCCAGCGAGTATTCAATTGTCACGTCCTTGGCCCCGATACCGACCACGGACTCGAGCATCTGGTTCGAGTTCCACACCCACATTTCAAGTAAGGCATAGGCCTTGTCGAACTCATATTGTATCCAGGTCGGCTGTGGTCCGGCCGCGTCGCTGAGCCACATGTCCGTCCCGATGGTCGAGTGCTGATCGCGGGAGTTCAGACCCGATCCGTTAATGGTGTTTTCGGGACCTTGATCTATAGCGGACGAGCTAGCTGTCGCCTGGATATTGGTTATCTCGAACGCATAAGGCTCGACGGTGAAGCTCCACACGGCGCCCTTGTAGACGGTCGAATCCGGCGGCGCATTCACCTCGTCGATTCGCCAATAGTAGGTCTGGCCGAATTCAAGAGCGTCGTGGAGCTTGTATTTCGTCAAAAGCAGGTCTTTGCTGACCAGTACGTTCATCGGATTGGTCCGGGTGGCGTTGTTGACGTCCTCGAAACTCGTTCCGAGGTACACGTCGTGCGTCGCCGCGAACTCACCCGGCGTCCAACTCAGCGGCGTATCATTCGGCACGTTCGTCGCCCCATCGGCCGGACTCGGATCGCCCGCCGCGGCCCGTTCCTCGACCGTCACAGGCGGAGGGGCTACATAGTCGCCTTCATACCATCGGACGCCATCGACCCAAAGCTCGCCGGGGGTAAAACCTATATGGAACACCACTTCCCCCGGGCTAACGTCCGAGGTCATCACGGGAGTCGTCGTGCTGTATTCGTCCCATTCCTCAGTGATCGTGAAGTCCAGCGCGCCGAATCCCGTCCATGGGTCCTGGGCGAGTTCCGGTTTGTAACTGACGTCCAGCGTGCCGCTGTCGCACTTGAGCCAGGCCGAAAGCGTGTACTTCTTGCCGGATTCAAAAACCAGGCCTCCCTGGTTCAAGCCGACATCCCAATAGTTCGCATTCGCTTGCGGAACCACAATGTGCAAACAATAGTCCCCCTCGATCGGGTCGTCCGTAATCACCTCTCCGCGGGCGCCGCCGCCGGTATTATCATATATGCCCCATGGCGTCATCACGCCGTCCTCGAAGCCGCCGTTTCGCAATAGATTGACGACGTCTTGAGCGCGGCTCTGATCAATTCCGACGAATCCGACCATCAAGACCACGGTCAGCCAACAGATCTTTCGAGACATAATAATCCTCCTTACTAGAGAAACTTAAGGTGGGTTAATCCTGCTCCGGCAACACGCCAAAGCGTTGGGATTGCTTTTGATAAACGTTGAGATGTGTCTGGTGCGATCAAAACACAGCATTTCGTGTAACGCCACATCCTTCCGCCCGACTTGGCCCTCACTCCCCTCACTGGGGCGCGAATCCGGGTGCTACATAGGTCAGAACTCGTATGATCCGACGGATTTACCATTATCGCAGTTATCGTATTTTTGTCAAGGACAATTCAATCGGGCTTCGGACTTTTTTGGACCATGCGAGACGTTTTGACTCCAAAAAAGCCAGCCCGTGCGCCGATAAAAGTATCAAGGCGCGGGCGGTACAAACGCCCGGAGATCCGATAGTGACCTGTTGCGGCCGTGCCAGAAGCGGGCGTGCGGGAATGAACGCCGGTTCAGGACGTTTTGGAGCTTGGAATTAGAATGAGAAAAAGGATTTTGCTCGCTGTATCGTGTCTGATTGTCGTCTTTTCGGGATGCAAGAGTCCGCCGGCCAAGTCTCAGAAGGCCTACGACAGGCCTTTGCCGCCCGGGCAACTGGCCTTGCGAAAGATCACAAACCCCGCCGAAATTCCGGACTTTTCCGCGGCGTGTCGCGACCTGGCCGGGCTGAAAACCGCCGTCCACCGAAGCATCAACTACCTCCAGAAGCCGTCGAGCCGGCAGTTCTATCCCGTCGGCGAGATCACTCACGACACCGCCCTGGAGAGCCTGAAATCCTTCGCCCAGATGTTGGATTCCGGCATGACGGGCGCCGAGCTAAACCTCGCCATTCGGCAGAAGTTCGACGTGTACACGTCCATTGGGTGCGACGATCAGGGCACCGTGCTATTCACGGGTTACTACACGCCCATCTTCGACGGCTCCATGCAACGCACGGAGCGTTTCTGCTACCCGCTATACAAGCCGCCGGACGACCTGGTCAAAGCGCCGGACGGCGAGATACTCGGCCGGCGTATGCCTGACGGACAAATCACCGCCTACCCGTCCAGAGCCGTCATTGAGGGCGCAAGAATGCTCAGGGGCAAAGAACTCATCTGGTTGAGCGACCCGTTCGAGGCGTACATCGCCCACGTGCAGGGTTCGGCCAAGCTCAGGCTACCCAACAGTAAAGTCACCACTGTGGGCTACGCCGCCAGCAATGGACGTGAATATCAAAGCGTCGCAGAGGCCCTCGTCAACGACGGCAAGATTCCCGCCGACCACATCAGCCTGGCCTCCATGATCGACTATTTCAAGCGACACAAAGACCAGGTCAGCACGTACATCCGGCGAAACGCACGATACGTATTCTTTCAGAAGCAAGAGGACGGTTCGCCGCGAGGTTGCCTGAACGAGCCGGTAACAGCTTATAGGACGATTGCCACGGATAAGTCGATCTTCCCGCGGGGATCCCTGACGTTCATCACGACCACCTTGCCGCACGCCGTTGGAGGACGGGCCGTCAGTGTGCCCTATAGCGGCTTCGCCCTGGACCAGGACGCCGGCGGCGCGATCCGCGCGCCGGGGCGCAGCGACGTGTATATGGGCGTGGGCGACGTGGCCGGAGAGCTGGCCGGACAAACGTACCAGGAAGGCCGGCTCTACTATCTGTTTCTAAAGCAGACGACTGATGGCAGGAACCGCTACGCACAAGGGAATCCATAGAATGGCTAAGGGAATGCTTATATTACTGGCCGTGATTATTGCTGCGGTGTCTCTAGCCGGATGTCAAACGGCCAAAGGACTCAAGGGAGACATCCAGTTCATCGGTGACAAGACATACGAAATCGTGGACAAGTAGATCATAGTCATCGAAAGTGTCCTGATCGCCAAAAGTCTCTCGACCAAAACCTTCAGCCAAGCCCGCCTCCGGCGTGCTCACGGCCTCTGAATGCCGTTGCATCCTCTTCAAGCCGCCGCCGCGTCGTATCAAGTCATCCTTATCCTCGTTAGGCGACGTGTTAATCGGTGGTCCGAGATTCCCCGGTTCACCCCACGGGCTGTCTTTCGTCGGGCGCGTCGACACCCATTTATTCATGTTAGAGCCAAGATATGACCCGACAAGATCGGTCCAGACGGCAGTTTGGGTGCCACTTCTTCGACAAGCTATTTCGGAACGAAACAACCTGATTTCAATTCTGGTGTTAATCGTCGAATCGCCACATTTCGGGGGTCATGTCGTCGGCGGCCATCCAGGCGACGTGCCAGTCGAGATAAAGCACGTTGCAGCCCGTTTTGTGCCGGGCGCGTGCGACGCGCCGGCCGTTGGTGATGTCTTGATTGTCCGAATCGGGCAGGTGACTCGGGCGGAAAACGTCGCACCGCGTGACGTCCCGGTCGGTGGCCATCTTGATAATCGTCCGCCAGGGACCGTCCTCGTTATCCGCGAGGTAGAGTGTCCGGCCGGGGCGGCGACAATCGGTCAGCTTCGTCGGTGTGCGCTGCATGCCCCAACCGTTGTTGTTCTCATTACTCCAGCCGTTCACAACGAAACACACCGTCTGCTCCTTATCTGGATAGCTGGGGCAGCGAAATATCTTGACGGTGCGATAGTCATCGTTGATCGCCTTTTGTGCCAGGTAAGGCATGAAAAGCTGGAACCAGGGTTTGATATCACCGCCCCATTCTGCTGAGCGGGGAATGAATAGGCCGTTGTCACCGGCATAGAAATTGGCGGCCAAGCCGATCTGACGCAGATTATTCCGGCAGACGACGTCTTTGCCCTGCTCACGTGCCCTGCGCAGGACGGGGAACAAGATGCCCATCAGCAACGCGATAATGGCGATCACGACCAACAGCTCGATCAATGTAAAGGCCGCTACCACCGCCGCGCCCGATTCCCGGCGGCCGCTGCAAATCGTGCCGCCCGCCGGTTGTCCGTTCGTCTTTGCCACAGCAAATCCCCTTTTCACTACGCGGATCATACCAGATTTTTCGCGAATCGCTCGAACTTTTGAAAAGTCTCCCGGCCGTTGAACCACTCGAAATCAGCCTAACCCAGAATTAGCAGATTCTCCATAAGTCCTTTTCTTGTCGTCTGTTAGTTGTGAAGATAGCTTTCCTAAGATACCCATGTTATCCATTTTCAAAGACAGCCAAATGGACTCTTCCTGGGTGTTTCTCAAGGAAAATACGTAGTCACCACAATTGACCCGGTTCGGCGATTATCGTATACCTAACTTGTATTCGTACCTGTGTGAGATCACAGTCCACCGGGCCCCTATAGTCTTCAGACCTCCTTTCCTGGGTGTGGGGGCCCTTCTTCTGAGCCAACCCGGAAGCTCAAAAGCAGAAGGACAGGTCGCCCGGCGCGAGCTTTTTTCCTTGATTTTCGAGTTCAATTTGTTATCATGAAGTCAGGAGTGGTGGTGGAAAGTCCGCAGGATGCCGGTCGGCACTTTCCCTTACGCAAGCAAGATTTAAGTCTTGAAGTACTGAAAGTCAGACAGACTTTTTGGAAAGCAGATATGTGCTTTCCCGGTTCTTCTCTTCCAAGCAAAGAGAGTTAGGAGTGACACGATGAAACAGAAGGTGGTTCTTGCGTGCCTGATCGCGCTGTTCGTTTCCCCGGTCCTGACGGGCTGCTGCGACAGAGCCGAGTTTACACGCACGAAGGCGAGGCTGGAGCAGATCGAGCGTGAGAGAGACTATCTCCAGTCACGGGTGGCGGCCCTTCAGAAAGCCCAGACCGCTGAGGCGGGCGTGCCGGGCCAGTTGCAGCAACAGGTGGATGAATTCATGAAAATCCGCGACGCGCTGCAACAGCGCGAGGACGAGCTGGCCAAATTGCGCGAGGCGGCGCTGGCCGAGGCCCAGACGGCTCAGACCCTGATGGAAAACCTCAGCAAAGAGCTAAAGGCCGAGACGCAGAAGGTCAGCGATCTGCAAAGCCAGTTGCAGCAGGCTCAGCAGGCCATTACCGAACTGCAAAGCAAGCTCCAGTAGTCACTCGAATCACGCGGAGAACATCGTTACGTTAAGATGCGTCGTGCCGATCCCGGACCGCGACCGATCGCGCTCTCTGCGCTTTTCTTCGCCGGCAACCCGGCTGCCCGATACAGGCTCGGTAAGAGCTTCGCAAAGTTAGTCTAGGCATCATAGCAAAGATAACAATGAGCAAGAAGGGGAATACGCGAAGTTTGGCTCAACTTTTTGGGCATCGTCTACCGATACAACATTAGGGATCGGGATAAGCGGCATCATTGCCGCCCAAAGGGAAGTCCACGAGACGGATGAGGTATGCTCTGCTGAAATTCTCCGTCCGGCACAAAGGAAAACAGACTCAAAGAAAGGACTGACCACCGATGACCCGTCAACAGCAAATGAAATCGGCCGCTCTGTTCACCACAACGTCACTTTGCCTTTTGCTGGCTCTGGGGCAGAATCTCGCCTCGGCTTCGCCAACGGCGCCGACCGGCCCGGTTACTTTCACCTTTGATGTTTCGGGAACCGTCTCAGCCGAAGACCTGGACGTGGATGACACCGGCTACTACTACGCCTCCTTCGGCATTTCCAACTGCGATTCGACTTGGGTCGATACGTGGGAGCAGGAAATAAACATCTCAGGGCTAACCGGCGATTCACAACAGACCATCGACTGGCAGATGAGCCGGACCTATACCGACCTGGTCCCCGGCGAGAAGTACACGGTGGGTTGGATGGTCTACACAACTGCAGTCACCTACCAAGGCCAATTCTCCTCGGGAATGAAAGGGCAGATGAGCTCTAGCGGAGTATCGTGGCTGGACAACGCCGGCGAGGGATACGCTGAGGCCCTCGCCGGGAGCGACGGGTACTACGACCTTCGCCAGCACCTGGTCGACCACCCCATCTCCGCGTTCGCGACGGCGGGCTTCGACAGCAGCCTCTACGCTGAGAGCCAGGCCGACTTGGATCTCGTGCGGACGCACAGCAAGTTGTCTGTCTTTGACGGGTCGGAGTATTCGTCCGCCTCCGGCTGGGCGCTATTCTCCGGCACGTTTGAGGTCGAGCCGACCGCGGCTGTGCCCGCTCCCGGAGCCATTTTCTTGGGTAGTCTCGGCGCGGGTATCGTCAGTTGGCTGCGCAGAAGAAGGACGCTGTAGACGAACCACGTACGTATGAAGGCTGGGCGAGGAGGGAGCCCCTTTCATTCAAGCAAGATGGTTGGAGACCCGCTCGGCATCGGGTTTTTCGATGACGCCTCGTTCGGTGATAATGGCGGTGATGTCGCGCGCTTCGGTCACGTCGAACGCGGGATTGTACACGTTGACACCCGTGGGAGCAGTTTGGGTATTACCAAATGAGGTCACTTCCTCAGGGTTCCGTTGCTCGATAGGTATCTCGGCCCCGCTTTCGATGCTGAGGTCGAACGTGCTGGAGGGCGCCGCGATATAAAACGGCACGCCATGCTCGCGGGCAAGAATGCTCAGGCTGTAAGTACCGATCTTGTTGGCCGTATCGCCATTGGCCGCGATGCGGTCGGCGCCCACGATCACGGCATTGACCTTTCCCTCTTTCATCAGCCACCCCGCCATATTGTCACAAATGACCGTCACGTCTATTCCCGCTTGCTGCAACTCCCAGGCCGTCAATCGAGCACCTTGCAACAACGGCCGAGTCTCATCGGCGTAGACTCTGAACTTCCTGCCCTTCTTGTGTGCTTCAAACAGTACTGAAAGAGCCGTTCCCTGCCCCCCCGTCGCCAGCGCTCCGGCGTTGCAATGTGTTAGGACCCCGGCGCCCTCTTCGATAAACTTCTGACCGATTTCACCGATTCGCCGGCACATATCCACGTCTTCCTGGTGGATGGCTTCGGCCTCTGCCAAAACCGCCTCTCGAAATGCCTGTAGTGTCGAGGGCGTCTCGCCCTCGGATCGCGGGCAGGATGCCCGCGACACTTCCTCCGCCTTTTTTTGCATCCTATCCAACGCCCAGAACAAATTCACCGCTGTAGGGCGGGACGAGGCCAAATATTCACGGGCTTTTGTGAGCGATTCCAACGCCTTTTTGGCATCATCATTTGCGTCCAGCTTTTGCAGGCCGAGGACAAGACCGTAGGCAGCGGAAACTCCGATGGCTGGGGCGCCGCGAACGGCAAGTGTTCTGATCGCATCAAAAAGAACCTCGACATCGCGGCAATGCAGCATCACGAACTCTACCGGCAGCCGACGCTGATCGACCAGCTCCAAATACCCGTCAATGCCGCCAATCCACTTGACCGCTTGAACAATCATGAATCCCTTTCCGCCCGTGTTATGCCGGACCTATCGATCGACTCTGGCGCCGCTGCCTCCCATGACCCTTTCGACCTCGCGCAGGCTGGCTGTGGTTGTGTCGCCCGGTGTGGTCATGGCCAGGGCGCCGTGAGCGGCGCCGTAGTTGACGGCCTCTGCCGGCGTCTTGCCTTCCATCAAGCCGTAGATCAGGCCGGAGGCAAAGCTGTCACCGCCTCCGACCCGGTCGTAGATTTCCAGATCGGGCCTCAGGGTCGCTTCGTGGAATTCGCCCTGCGTATACAGAATCGCCCCCCAGTCGTTGACCGAGGCTGTCTTAGCGTTTCGCAGCGTCGTGGCAACGGCCTTCACGTTGGGAAATTCCTTGACCACCTCGACGATCATCTTCTTGAAATTCGCGGGATCGAGCTTCGAATAGCCTTTGTCCATGCCCTTGACCTCGAATCCGAGGGCCGCCGTGAAATCCTCCTCGTTGCCTAACATCACGTCCACGTAGGGAGCAATGGCCCGGTTAACCTGCCTGGCTTTTTCTTGCCCTCCAATATCCTGCCAGAGCGACTTGCGATAGTTCAAATCGTAGGAGACGATTGTGCCGTGTTCTTTTGCGGTTTTCACGGCTTCAAGGATTACGTCCGGCGTCGTTTCGGACAAGCCCGCGAATATCCCGCCCGTATGGAACCAACGAGTCCCGTCCTGTCCGAAGATTCTCTCCCAGTTGATGTCTCCTTTCTTCAACTGGGACGCGGCGCTATTAGCACGGTCCGAGCAACCCACGGCGGCCCGAACGCCGAAGCCGCGTTCGGTGAAGTTCAAGCCGATCCTGACCTTCCGGCCGATCCCGTCGTACGGCACCCATTTGACGTACTCCATACTGACGCCGCCTTGATAGATCAAGTCCTCGAGCAATCGCCCGACAGGATTATTCACCAGCGCGGTAACAACCGCGGCCCGCTTGCCGAAACATCGCTTGAGACCTCGGGCGACGTTGTACTCGCCGCCGCCTTCCCACGCACGAAAATGCCGGGTTGTGTGGATTCTCTCCTCACCCGGGTCCAGGCGGATCATAATCTCGCCCAGCGAGACGATATCGTATTTGCATTGTGACCCAGGTTTGATCTCGATTGCTGTCATGGGCGTCCTCCCTGCCGACTCACGTTAGCCGTAAATCTTTCCTTCTCGATAATCCTGCCAGGCCGGCTCGAACGCTTTGCGGTCTTTCGGCGCCGGCCTCAGCTCAACAGTTGTGCTGCGAAACAGATCAGGTGAACTCTCATCGCATTCGATCTGCAGGATTGAATTCCTCAGCGACTGGTTCTCGGGCTTGAACTTTAGTGGTTTACCGGTCGCTTTGTCGATCACGTCGGGGTGGATTTCAACGCCGTCTTCGGCCAGCACAAGATGCGAGCCGCGCGATCCGCTGCCCTGACCGAGCAATTCCACCACGGCCTTGAGATAAGCCACGCTGGTCAGCGCCAGATGCTCAGCTTGTATCGCGGCAACAAGGCCTTTGGCGCCTGTTGAAGACACGCCCTTGGCTTTGATGCCTTTGTAAAGCTTCACAGCTTCTTCTAATGCTCGTTGAGCGTCCTTGAATTCCCGGATATGTCCCCCGGAGGCGGTCATTCGGCTTCGGATCTGCTCCAAAACGTTTGTGGCCGGCAAGCCGGACGAGCCTTTATGCTGTTCGATGCCGGCGATACACTCGCTGATTTGCTGGTCGATCTCGGATTGTTTGCCCGAATAATCCGGTACTTCGCAGCCGCACACGTTGACGATATATTCGGCGGCACGAAGCCCGCCGGTCTGGCCGGCGTTGAGGGCCGAGCCGCCCGGCCGCTTGACACCGTGCGTGCCCGCCATTTCACCGATGACAAACGTCTGCGGGATATTGGATTGCCACCACTTGTTCACGGCGAAGCCGCCATTGTTGTGCTGCGCGCAGACCGCGATCTCAAGCGGTTCTGAGTACAGGTCGATGCCGTTCTCTTTGTAGATTTCGATAGCGGGAGGATTCATGTGGGCCAGCCGTTCGATGGGCGTCTTTTGCAGCGCTCCGGCTTTCTTGAGGTACTCTTTGGCCTCCGGTTCGAGCTTGTCGATGTCGAATTCCTCCATCGAATCACTACCAACGGGATTGTGGAGAAAGTCCATATAAACCCGCCGGCCCTTTTGCGTTTCGTTGAAGACTAAGATGTCGATCAACGAGGATTGCAGGTTCTCGATCTTCTGCGGATCGAAGGGCCACTGATACCCCTTGAGAAAGATGTTCGTGGCCATCTTGCTCATCGAGGGGAAGAAGCCCGTGAGAAACTCCTGCTCGTCCTGGCCGTCGGCGTCGGTGCTGAAAAGTCGCGGCACCGCCTGCATATACGTGCCCGAGACGTTCCAACGAAACTTGATGCTCGCCAGGCCGAACTGCGATTCGGTCAGGTTCGCCCCGATCAGCCCCGCTTTGAAAGCAAGTCCGTGGATACCCAACTGGTCCCTGGGGTAAACGCTGGTTTTGAACAGCTCGCCCGGCCCGCCGGCGGCAAGGACGATATTGGAGGCCAGGAACACGTTGACGGCATCGTCCGATTCGGCGAGACGATTCTTGTCTATCGTGACAATGCCGCCAATGCGCTTGTCTTTGCCAGAGCCGAGTGTTAGCAAGCGCGCAGCTTCCTGTTGATCGTAAATGCTGACGCCATAGCGTCCGAGCTGCTTTTGCAAGCACTCGCTCATGAACCGGCTGGTTTTCGGTCCGGCCGACGTCGCTCTCTCGAACGGGTCGTGGTCGGTCTTGTAGCCGATAAAGGTTCCCATCGAATCCGTGGGGAATGGCACGCCCACCTGGACCAGGTGGTAAAATTCGCGCAGCGAGCCGATGGCCTCAATCAATGCCGAATCGCCGTGACAACAACCCGCGGCGGTGAGGCTCTTGGCAAACTCCTCCGCGCTGTCGGGAACGTCCGGGCTGGTGCCGATCTTGTAATACGTCTGCTTGTCCGAGCCGCTCATCCGCGAGGCGCCCAGTCCCAGCCCGGCGGTGACGACAGCGATCCTCTCGGCGGGATTTGCGACGCCTTTCTGCTCCATGAACTCGCACAGATGCACGGCGCAGTTCATACCCGCGGCGCCGGAGCCGACGATGATCGTGTTATGGCAATGGAAGGTTACGGTTTGGTTGGCAATCTGTTTTGTCTGCGTCATCTCTTTCTCCCATTGAGCGAATCGCACATCGATCGTTTAGATTATCTGTCTGACGGTTGTTCCAGCAGCTTCGGTCGTGCTAAATCGCCGATCATCTCTCGCGGCAAGACATAGACGTTTCCTTGCTTGTCGCAGAAATAGAGCGACGACTTGGACGGCTTTCTGCCGTGCCCGTCTGCCCAGATAGCATAGAAGTCAGGATGAGCGTTAACCGGGCGCCGGGCGTATGTATGATTGAACGGACTGTTCCTGGTGAGTTGCCTGGCCTTCGTCCAGGACGCCCCTTCGTCGTGGCTGATCCACATCGCCATCTCACCGCCCGGGTTGTACGGCTGCGGTCCCCTCTCCGTCGGACCGATGATCCGCCACGTCCCGTCGTCCTCGATGTACAGCGAGCCCATGTCGTAATTGTTGTCCGAGACGCAAGCCGGACGAATCTGCCACGTCGCACCGGTCCAGCGGGCCGTCGTCCAGGTGCGCGGGTCGTTCTTGGGGCCGGACTCATACCCTTTGCTCGTGATAAAAAGAATCACGGGCCGATCTTGGCTATCGAAGCGAATATCTTTCAGATAGACGTTCAGACCCTCAGCCTGATAGTCATGCACCAGGGCGGGATTCTGAGGCTTCGTCAGTGGAAGCTCCAGGTTGCGTCCGCCTGCGCTGCTCCACGTCTTGCCAAGATCGCCAGTCTCGACGTAGTACAAATTCGTCCGCCAATTGAGTCCCTTGGGCGTCGGATGGTAGTTGAATGCCGACCCTTCCTTGTTCTTCCCGGCAGCACTGATCTGGTAATGCCCCATATCAATGGCTGCCAGGCGCTGCCACTGCGACCATTTGACACCGTCCGGACTTGTCATGAAACAGATCGTGCGGGCGGCGGGGTAATTATAGCGTGTGAAAAAACAAACGAAGCCTTTATCTTTGACGTGCCAAGACTGCATGTACGAGAAGTTGGTCATCGGAACGTCTTTGCCGTTCTCGATCTTCGTCGGATTCACGAGGTCGAATGCATCAACATTGTAGGGCTTGCGGCTCTTGTGGATATACGAAGGCCGCGACGTACCGTGCGACGTGGAGAATATCCAAATATACCCTTCATCATCGACGGAGATGACCGGGTTGTCGTGCGCGTCGCTGGTCTTCTTATCGAGCAGGATAGTCGGCCGTGGTACCATCCCCGTCCTGTGGTCGTAGTACGAGACCATGTGGAGCAGTTTTCGGTCGCTGTCCTTCGTTGTGCCGCCGTAACAAAAGAAGGTCTTCTTGACTTCGTCGCAATAGACGGCGAACGGCTTGTGCTTGGCACAATAGGTTCCCAGCCCGCCACTGTATTTGTAGACATATTCGTCCCCGGACGGCTGGTTCATGTACCAGATGCCGCGATAGCCTGTGTCTTTTTTATTGAGAGTCAGTGCCCCGGAGGCAGCTTCTACCTTTCCGCACAATGGCGTCACTATTAGCGACAATATGACAACGACTGCAATGAACATCGTAGGATGGGCAGATTCTCTGCCGATGTTGTTAGCTCGCATTGAAATTCCTCCCCGTGGCCTGGCTGATCTGTTCAACTGACGCCGAGGCGAAGTCCATGTCGGGATATTTCTCGGCCCGCGCTTTGTCGATGAGCTGTTTTATTTTCGTGAGCTCGTCAGCCAGAAGACCGTAGTCTTGCTCGTCGATGATCTTCTTCATCGTGGCTTTCTCGATCATGCTGAACGAGCCGCCCAGGACCAGAACGCCCGCCTCAACGTAGTCAGGAATATTGCCTGCATTTGTTCCGCCCGTGGGCACAAGGCTGATGGTCTTGTGAATCGCCGGGTCAATGGCTTTGACAAAGGCCGGTCCGCCAAGCTGCTTAGCTGGGAATATCTTGCAGAGGTTTGCTCCCTTGGAGAACTGGCTGACGATCTCGCTGGCGCTTCCGCATCCAGGGATCATAGGAATCCGCCCGGCGTATTTCTCGAAGCCCGCGTCACTGAAGTTCACCGCCGAGACAAGGTAGCACGCCCCGGCCTCAACGACCTGATCGACCGAGGGCAACGGGTCCTCCGGGTGGGCATTGTTGTATACTTTCAGCATTGCGGGCGAGTCGATGAGGCTGGCCGCCCCCGTCGCAAAATCGGGCAGCGCCTTGCGCAGCCGGGACAGCTTCTCCAGGGATTGCTTGATTCGGCACGTCACCTCCATATTGTTGACACCGGCTTTGACGAGCGCTTCAGCCGTTTTGACGACGTCGAGCTTATCCTGGTTAAAGACCAGAATGAAGCCATCTCTTAATAGCGTGGTGATCGTGCCCTTGATATCCATTTTGCCTCCCTACAATCTTCTAAGATGAAAGCCACCGTCGACGTTAATGACCTGACCGGTGGAGAAATCGAGCCGGCCCTCGGCGATAGCCCCGACGGCTTTGCCGATATCCTCCGGCTGGCCCCACCGCTTAATCGGCGTCAAGCCCTCTGCGATCAGCTTGTCGTACTTGTCCTTGACCACGCTGGTCATGTCGGTGGCAATAATGCCGGGACTGACTTCGAATACGCCGATACCGTATTCCGCCAACCGGTCCGCATACAGTTTGGTCATCATCGAAATCCCGGCCTTGCTGACGCAATACTCCCCGCGTGCCGGCGAACTGGTGTACGACGAGATGGACCCCGTGCTTACGATCCGGTATCCTCGCTCAGGATGCGCTTTCTTTTGCTCGATCATCCAATTCGCTACCTTTTGAGTCAGAAAGTATGGCCCTTTGAGATTGATGCTCATCACTCTGTCGAAACTCTCTTCGGTAGCCTCAAGAAGATCCATTCGTTTCGACGGCGCCACGCCCGCGTTATTGGCCAGCATATCGCATCGGCCGAATTTGCTCTTAGCCAGCGCAACGAGCTTATCACGATCCTCAGCCCGGCTGATGTCCCCTCGCAGACTCTCACATTCACCGCCGAGTGCCTTGATCTCCTTTTGTGTCTCAGCCGCACGCGAGTCGTCCGGCTTGCCGTCGCTCGTAAAGTCGAAGTGGTTAATCACGAGGTCGAAACCCAACGAGGCCAGCTCCATTGCGATGCCTTTTCCGATGCCCCGGCTTGCTCCGGTGACGATTGCTACGAGTCGCTCTGCCATTTTCTAAATCCTCATCTATTGTCCCTGTTTCAAAAACTCGTCCATCTCCTTCGCGGCCGCCATGCCGTCCGCCACCGCGGCGACCACCGTCGAGGCCCCACGAACCAAGTCACCACCCGCAAACACACCCGGCCTCGACGTCGCGGACGTGCCTTGCCTTGTCTCGATCAGACCGTTTTTCAGCGCCAGTCCCGGCAGGATCTCGGCGATCCGTTCCGGCGGCGCCTGGCCTATCGCCTCCACGACGACATCCATATCAAGCTCGTAGGCGCTCGCCTCGACCGGCTCGGGCCTCCGGCGTCCCGAAGCATCCGGCTCGCCCAAACAGGTCGGGCAGACTTTGATCCCCGTCAGCTTGCCGTTTGTGGAGCAAAAGCCGAGCGGCTGAGTCAAAATCAAAAAGTGCACGCCGTCCTTCATCGCTCTATCGCGCTCGGCGCCCCAGGCCGGCATCTCTTTGAAGGACCGGCGATCGATAAGGTAAACGTCTTTAGCGCCGAGCCGCTTGGCTGTAGTAGCAACGTCCATGGCGGTACTGCCGCCTCCGATAGCGGCCACGCGTTTGCCTTCGAGGTCCGGACCATCCGGCGCTTTCGCTACCGAAAGGAAGTCCATCGCATTCCACAAACCGTCGAGATTTTCATCGCTAATACCGACGGATTTCGGCAGACCCATCCCGACAAATACGGCGTCGAATCCTTCCCTGACAATATGATCCAGATTGAATTCAGGACTCAGCGTTTTGCCCAGGCGCAGAACCATTCGTTCCTCGGGAACGTCGGCAAAAATCGCAGCGATTTCGTTCTTGAGCGAATTGCTCTGCCTGTCCGGCGGGATGACCGAAGCGATCATGCCGCCGAATTCCGTATTCGCATCGAAGAGTGTCACGGTATGACCACTTTCGAGGAGCTTTGCAGCACAGGCCAGACCGGCGGGGCCGGCGCCGATGACGGCCACGTTTTGACCGGACCTTTTGGTCGGGATGCGGAGCTTCGACCAGCCGTTCTTGTTGGCTTGTACGGCCAGGTGCATCTGTATCTCGGCAATCGGGACCGGCATGTCACCGATGAAGCCCTGCAAGCAATGACCTTCACACTGCTGCTCGACCGGACACAGCCAGGCGCAGATTTCGGGGAACATATTGGTTTCTCTGAGGGTTTCGTAGGCAGCCTTCTCTTGTCCATCCAGGAACTGACTGATGAATCTTGGGATATCCACGCTCGCCGGGCACGCCAACTGGCACGTCGGCTCCTGGCACTTGCGGCACGCCGCCGCTAGGCGAGCGAGATTCTCCCTGTCGCTCATCCGGCCTCGCTCGAAGATGGGACCGTACACATCGTTGTCCCGCACAACGCAGCCAGCCATCCCGGCGTCACGCATGATCTGAGTACAGGCGCTGCAGGCAATACAAACCTTCTCCGGGGACATTCGGCCCTTGGTGAGGATATCCTTGGCGAAATCGGGATAGGCGAAGGACATACGCCCGCCGCCCGCCAGGCTCACCAGGCCATTGGCTTTGTTTTCCGCGGCGACGTTGGCGAAAAGGGTCCGCAACCAGCTATAACCCGTACCGACCATGGCTATCTTGGGGAATTCCTTTTGTATCTCACCTACAATGTTGACGAGCCGGCTGACGCCCGCGAGAGGATGCTCCGGCTCTTCATACCCGCCTACAATCGGATCGTTGAACGGCCTGCCTACGTGGGGATTGTAATACGGATTCGCTATAGTGATATTGATCAGGCGAACGCCGCGCTGCTCCAACAATCCGATCAGCTTCTTCGGTTCCGACAAATCGGGCTTAGTGTAATCGTCCTTGTCAACGGCCCAGCCGTAAGGATAAGGAATTGCATCGAAAACGCCGAGCCGGGTTGTCACCGGGACGTCTTCGCCCAGCGCTTTGCGAATCTTGTCGATGACTTCGAGCGGAAACCGGGTCCGGTTCTCGAAGGAGCCGCCGTACTTGCCCTCTCTACCCCGACAGCCGAAAAGCTCATTGATGAGATACCCGTGACACGACTTGATATCGACGGCGTCGAATCCGATGTCGAAGGCGATTTTCGCCGCCTCGACATACGCTTCCTGGAGCCGGTCGAGGTACTCGTCCGTCACGAGAGGCCAATCGTCCGGTATTCTGCTCTTGACGTTCAGATTAGGTTCTCGTTGCGGGATGAGCGGATCACGGTGCGGATCGCGCTGAGGAATCATCGGCTGAGCAACGCCTTCCGGCTTACTGTATCGGCCTGAATGCGTTAGCTGCATTACGATGACGGGCTTGTGGTCCGGCCCCATACTCTCGGCGGCCGCCCGGCGCATCATCTTCACCATCGCGGCGAAGCTATCCTTGCTCTTGTCGTGAATCCACAGTTGCCTCGGATTCGCCCTGCCCTCGGGAACGACGGCGGTCGCTTCGCCCCAGATCAGCCCCGCGCCGCCGGCGGCAAATCTCTCGTATCGCCGGAGCGTGAGCTTTCCCGGCCGGCCCTGTGAATCGCCATCGCAACCCTCCATCGGGTGCACCGCCAACGAATTCGGTATCACCAGGTTCCCAGCCCGCACAGGCTCGGCCAGGATCGAGACGTCCCGTCTGGCTTTGACCGCCAGACCGAGCCGTTTGTTCATTTGCTCCAGATCGTCGATTGTACGCAGTCGAAATTCCCACATCAGATTACCTGTCCGGCGTTTTGCCCTCTGCGAGTTTGGCCTTCAGAAACTTGGCCGTAAAGCTGTTCTTGTTTTTCGTAATCTCCTCGGGCGTGCCGGCTGCGACGACGGTGCCGCCGGCTTCTCCGCCTTCAGGGCCGAGGTCTATAATATAATCCGCTATCTTGATCACATCAAGGTTGTGTTCGATAACGACGACGGTATTGCCGCAATCGGTCAGCCGCTGGAGCACGTTCAGGAGGTTGTGAATGTCGGCAAAGTGCAATCCCGTCGTTGGCTCATCGAGAATATATAGCGTGTGCCCGGTCGCGGCTTTGCCCAATTCGGCGGAGAGCTTGACCCGCTGGGCTTCACCGCCGGAGAGGGTCGTCGAGGGCTGGCCCAACTGCATGTAGCCCAGCCCGACATCCGCCAGTGTCCGCAAAATCCGTACGATGACCGGGAAATTAGCAAAGAAGTTCAGGGCGTCGTCGATCCGCATATCGAGCACGTCGGCGATATTCTTGCCTTTATACGTCACGGCCAAGGTCTCCGGGTTATATCGCGTGCCCTTGCAGCTTTGGCAGGTGACGTAGACGTCGGGCAAAAAGTGCATCTCGATCTTTTTCGTGCCCTGGCCTTTGCACGATTCGCATCGGCCGCCTTTGACGTTGAAGCTGAACCGCCCGGGCTTGTAGCCTCGAATCTTCGACTCCCGCGTCATGCTGAACAGTTTCCTGATCAGATCGAAAGCACCCGTGTACGTAGCCGGGTTGCTTCGAGGCGTCTTGCCGATCGGCGACTGGTCGATCTCGATTACCTTGTCGATCAATGACGTGCCGAGAATGTTCTTGTGTGCGCCGGGCTTTTCGCGGGACTGGTAGAGCCGGCGTTTGAGGGCTTTGAGCAGGATTTCGCTGACGAGGGTGCTTTTGCCCGAGCCGGAGACGCCGGTCACACACGTAAAGACGCCCAGCGGGAACTTGACGTCGATGCTCTTGAGGTTATTCTCAGCCGCGCCCTTGACTTCGATACTTTTTCTCAGATTGTAGCGTCTTCTTTTTAAGGGTAGCTCGATGCTTTTTTTGCCGCTCAGGTATTCGCCGGTCAGCGAGGTTTCACATTTGATAATGTCTTTCAAAGTGCCTTGTGCGACGACCTCGCCGCCATGCGCGCCGGCGGCTGGGCCGATATCGACGATGTGATCGGCGCTACGGATAATGTCTTCGTCGTGCTCGACCACGATGACCGTGTTGCCGAGCTTGCTGAGCCTCCGCAATATGCCCAGGAGGCGGTCGTTGTCCCGTTTGTGCAGGCCGATGGTCGGTTCGTCGAGCACGTAACAGACCCCGACCAGGCCGCTGCCGACCTGCGTGGCTAGGCGGATTCGCTGGGCTTCACCGCCGGCCAGCGTGCTGCTCGTGCGGTCCAGCGTCAAATATCCGAGTCCGACGTCGAACATGAATTTGAGGCGGGCTTTGATCTCTTTGAGCACCGCCGCGGCGATCACGGTCTTCTCCTCGTCCAGCTTCAGTCGGCCGAAGAACGACTGCGCGTTCTCGATGCTCAGGGCCGTCAGATCGTGGATATTCTTGCCTCCGATGGTTACGGCGATGGCCTCGGGACGCAGCCGGGCGCCCCCACAGCTTCGACAGGGCTGATGCGACAGATAGCCGCTCAACCGGGTTTTGACATATTCGCTGGTCGTGTTCTCCCATCGGCGGAGGAGGTTCGGAATGACGCCCTCGAACACCACACCGTATTTGTCCTCGTCCTCGTCGGTCGTGCCGTACATCAGAATCCTCTTATATTGCTGCGGGATTTGCTCGAATGGGACGGACTTGCTGATGCCCGTGTTCCGGCAGAACCGCTTGACCAGGCGGTTATAGAAAATGTTCATTCTCTTGCCGCCTTTGCGCCAGGCGTCGATTGCGCCGTTTTCGAGCGAGACGCTCTTATCAGGCACAATCAATTCGGGGTCGAACTCGAGGATGGTTCCGAGGCCATCGCAGCTTTTGCAGGCGCCGTAAGGGCTGTTGAAACTAAATAGCCTGGGTGAAAGCTCTTCGAGACTCGCTTGCGGGTGCTCGGGACAGGCAAATTTCTCGCTGTAAATGGCCTCCTCCCAGCGCCCATCGCCGCCGTTGTGCTTGTCGGCGCGGGGTTCCTGGAGCAGGACCAGAAGGATACCCTCGGCCAGCTTCAACGCCGTCTCCACGGAGTCAGCCAGGCGGGTGCGAACTCCCTGTTTGATAATCAACCGATCAACGACCGCCGCAATGTCGTGCTTCTTGTTCTTGTTCAGCGCCGGGACAGTCCGCACGTCGCAAGTCGAGCCGTCGACGCGAACCCGGACGAAGCCTTCACGCTGGATGGCCGCGAAGACGTCTTTGTGCTCGCCCTTTTTGCCGCGGACCAGCGGAGCGCAGACCTGGATTTTCGTGCCTTCCGGCCGGGAGAGAATGGATTCGACGATTTGTGAGGAGTGCTGGCTGGAAATCTCCTTGCCGCAAACCCAGCAGTGCGGCTGGCCCACACGCGCGAAAAGCACGCGGAAATAGTCGTAAATCTCCGTGGTCGTTGCGACCGTCGAACGGGGATTGCTACTGGCGCTTCGTTGCTCGATGGCGATGGTCGGCGGAAGTCCCGTAATCTCCGAGACGGCCGGTTTTTGCATCTGTTCTAGGAACTGCCGGGCGTAGGCGCTGAGCGACTCGACGTATTTTCTACGCCCTTCGGCGTAAATCGTATCGAACGCCAGCGAGCTCTTGCCCGATCCGCTGATGCCGGTAATGACCACCAGCTTGTCGCGCGGGATGCTCAAACTGATATTCTTGAGATTATGCTCGGCGGCGCCGGTGATCCTGATCGCTTTTTCTATTCGTCTGGCCATCCTGCCTCGTATTAGCTTCCGTTACCCCATTATTGAAGATTCAGCAACAAAGCAAACCGGTCATTGTACCACCGGACCTAACAAGGCCACAAGTGTTTTGTGGGCCGGCCAAAAACCTTCGCTCTCGTGGAACAGAATGCCCTATTATCGGAGGACATGGTGCAACGTGTCATATCGAGTCCCTGAGCCGCTTCGCGGCTGGTCTCGCGGAGGAATACGTACCTCCACGGGACGACGGCTTGGCGAATTTGAAGACGGGGCGCCGACTCGCGCGGGTAGCCTGACGTCGCGTGGCGACGGCCTGCTCCCCTGCGTTTTCCGCCTATCAGGCTACCGGCAGGGCTGAGAGGAACCGGGCCCGGGCCAGGTTCGTGTGGCGTCGTCCATCTATCTGCTGGTAGCCCTGCAAGCGCTAAACGCGGGGCATTGATGGGCAATCCGCCGCCGAATACCGATTGGACACCGGAATGGACGCATTCTGTCTTCCTTGTACTAATTTCATGCTAAAATGTTTACAATTAGTATTCGCGTTCAGGAACGTAGTCTCTTGACCCGTCGGAAGACTGGCGAAAGGCGGCATTTTGGGCTGGTCGGCAATCCTAAGTCGAGGCGGACGGCGTAGGCAGGTAGATCATAAGAGGTGATTGTGTGTGCTTAGCCGGGGAAAAGCCATCCCATCCCTTCGGGATGAGGTCGCCACCCGATCACAGAAAGAACACTGGCAATGCTGCTTGCCATGAGGTATTAGAAACTGTATGCGAACAAAGAAGCTGCATGACTGGGATTTGTCTTACGCGCAGGCGAGAGAGCTGCAAACCGCGCTGGCTGGCAAGGTGAAATTCACACCGATTAAGAAGGATCCGCCCGTGATCGCTGGGCTGGATTGTGCTTTCAGCAAGGACGGGCGAAGGATTTTGGCGGTCGTTGTTGTCTTGCGCTCACCCGATTTCGATATCGTCGAAACGGTCAGCGCGATTCGAGACGTGAGCTTTCCTTATATCCCCGGCCTGCTTTCTTTCCGCGAGGCCCCGGTTTGTCTCGACGCGGTTGAAAAGCTTCAAACGGCTCCGAACGTGTTCATTATAGACGGCCAGGGCATCGCCCATCCCCGCCGGCTCGGGCTGGCGGCCCATCTCGGTCTGTTTTTCGATGAGCCAACCATCGGTTGCGCCAAGAGCAGGCTAACCGGAGTCTACCAGGAGCCTCCGCCCGAAAAAGGTGTGTATAGCCTGCTAAAAGACGAAAAGAGCAAGGGGCAGACACCCGCCGAAACCATCGGAGCCGTCGTCAGAACGCGCACGAACGTCAAGCCCGTCTTCGTCTCGGTGGGTCATAAATGTCTGCTGGAGGATGCCGTACGAATCACGCTCACGTGCGCGGTGAAATATCGTCTGCCGGAACCGACGCGTCTGGCCCACCAACTCGTCAGCAAATTGAAGCTCGAGACGTAGAACCTGTACGAACACCGCTTGCCGTCCAGTCATTCCCACGCAGTACGTGTTTGGTCGGGAGGAAACCACCCGATCGGAGTTGTGGTAATTTCGTGTTTATTCGGGCTGGATAGTGGCGGATTCTATGACGACCGGTTCGACGGGGACGTCGTCCATCCCGTTTCGAGTTGTCGTCTTGACCGCGGCGATGGCGTCGACAACGTCCATCCCCTCGATGACCTTGCCGAATACGGCGTAGCCGGGCTGCTTGGCGTCGATGTAGTCCAGCGGCATGTTGTCCACGTGGTTGATGAAGAACTGGCTCGTCGCGCTGTTGGGATCGCCGCCTCGGGCCATTGCAATCGTGCCGCGCTTGTTGCTCAGGCCGTTCTTGGCTTCATTGACGATCGGATCGCGTGTCTTCTTCTGCACCATCTTCGCCGTGAGGCCGCCTCCTTGGATCATGAAGCCCCTTATAACTCTGTGGAATATCGTCCCATCGTAGAATCCGGATCCCGCGTATTCGAGGAAATTGGCCGTCGTGACAGGTGCCGCCTGCCGGTCAAGCTCAATAACGATATCGCCCATGCTTGTTTGAAGCTTCACAACGTTCGCTTGCGAATTCACAGCGTTCCTTTCCAATGCAGTTTCTTTCGCGTCCGGCTGCTTCCTGTCCGCGTGCTCAGAACAGCCGCAGATTAACATAGTGGCCATTAACAGTTCAACGACACAGTGTCTACTTGACATAACTTGTCACCTCTACGAATCATCACCTATCTTCTCGTGCCACTTGTGCTTCCTGACAGAGGTCAGAATCTTCTGGGCGCATTCCAGCGCCGCCAGCCCCTCTTCGGCGCTCACCTCGGGTCTGAGCGCTCTATCCGTCACGGCCCTAAGGAACGCCTCTTGCTCCAGGCGGATCGGTTCCTTGTCGCCTATGTCGAGCTGCTCGATGTGCAGCAGGTCGGGCCAGTTCACGCTCGTCAGGTCGAAGTCCCCTGCCTCTTTATGCTCCTGAATCCACTTGAGGACGTTGATGTTCGGATCGGCCTTGATCAGAATGCCGCTCTTTTTGAGGTAGTCCACGCTCAGGTACGCCTGACGACTGAACACTCTGACGCGCCGCTCGGTTTTGAGGGCGAGCCTCGAAGCGGTCATATTGGCGATGCAGCCGTTCTCGAAGACAATCCGCGCATTGCAGATGTCTTCTTTGTCCTCGACGACGTTGACGCCGACGGCATCCACTTTCTTGATCTTGCTGGCCGCCAGGGACAAGATGATGTCGATGTCATGGATCATCACGTCCAGCACCACGCCGACGTCCGTCGAGCGGAACGGATACGGACTGATGCGGTCGGCGTCGATAAACTTCGGCTTGATGTCGAGCCGTTTGATGGCCTGGGCGACGGGGTTGCAACGCTCGGAATGACCCACCGCCACGACGCCGTCATTTCGCCTGGCGAGAGCGACGATCTTCTTGCCTTCTCTGACGTTCACGGCCAACGGCTTTTCAACCAGCACGGCGATTTTGTTCTTGATGAATGTCCTCGCCAGTTTCAGATGAGTGACTGTGGGAGTCGCGATGGTGACCGCATCGACCTTGTCCAGAATGTCCTCGCAATCGGTATAGGCGGGGCAGCTCGAGCGTTCGGCCAGACGCCGGGCTTTCTTGGCGTCGATATCGACCACGCCGACCAGATCGCACTGAGGAAGCTGCGTATAGACCTTCGCGTGTATCGTGCCCATCTTGCCCGCGCCGACCACCGCGACCCGTATCTTGTCATCTTCCATGTAGTGTCCTAACCGGCGGCCGATCCGACTCCATGTTTTGAGCCTGGCCGCCAAAGCACCGGTGGCTCCGGTGACTAATGTTCTCTGAACGTCTCCAGGTGTCTGCCGAACTGATGCCGGCTGCTGTTGATGATCGCATCGACGATGGCTCGAACGTTTTCATCGAGTCCATCCTGCTCGGCCAGCTTCCTGGCGTTGTCGAGCAGCGAGCCCGACCGGCGGTACAATTTCTTGTGCGCCTCGAAGATGTTCCGCTGCTGCTCCTCGTTCAGTCCGGCTCGAACCAGACCTCGCTTGTTGACCCCTCGCACCTTCAGCGGATAATGCCCACTGACCGTCAGGAACGGGGGCACGTCCCTGTTCAGCCCGGCCAAGCCCGCCACGTAGCACCACTTGCCGACGGTCACAAACTGGTGCGACCCCGCCAAGCCGCTGAACCAGGCGCCCGTTTCGATCTTGCAATGCCCGCCGATCTGCACGAGATTGCTCATCACAATCTTGTCTTCCAAAATGCAATCGTGCCCGATGTGCACGCTCACCATCAGGAAGTTCTCTGATCCGACCCTGGTCCACGAGCCCGGGTGCATACCCGGGTGGATGGTCACGTGCTCGCGAAAGACGTTGCCGTCCCCTATGGCAACCGCGCCGATCGGCGTGCCGGGCGTCAGACGCAGAATCTGCGGACGGCACCCGATCACAGAGTTGGGAAAGAAGTGATTATTCCGGCCAATGCTGACTTGCCCGTCGATGACGACGTTGGCGTCAAGCCTCGTTCCGGCACCGATGGACACGTCGGCGCCGATCATACAATTCGGCCCGACGATCACGCCCTCGGCCAGCCGGGCGTTTTCATGAATGACCGCGCTGGGATGTATCCGAGTCATGTCTTCTCTTCGATTCTCCTTTACACTTTCTCGTCGTCAATAAGCATGAATTTGATTTCCGCTTCGGCGACCACAGCGTCGCCGACGATGGCCTTGCATCGGCATTGGGCGGTTCTCTTTCTGAGCTTCATCGTCTCGGCGGTCAAGATCAACTGATCGCCGGGCACGACCGACTTGCGAAGTTTGACGTGGTCCATGCTCAACAGCACGGCCAGCTTACCCGTATGCTCCAGCCTCTGGGCGAAGAGTAAGCCGGAGACCTGGGCCATCGCTTCGACGATCAGGACCCCCGGCATAATCGGCGTGCCGGGAAAATGCCCCTGGAAAAACTGCTCGTTGATGCTGACGTTTTTCACGCCCTTGATTCGCGTGTCCCCTTCGATTTCGATGACCTTGTCCACAAGCAGGAACGGGTAGCGGTGAGGCAAAATCTTGGCGATTTGCCGCACGTCCAGGAGGGCGTCGGTACCGAACCTAGCCATCCGCTCGGCCTGCTGCGCCACCTCGTACAACTTCCTGGCAAGCTGCTGGTTCAACGTATGCCCGCTCCTGTAGGCAACGATTCGGCCTTTGATGGGTCGGCCGATGAGCGCCAGATCACCCACCAAATCGACGAGCTTATGCCGAACACACTCGTCCGGGAATCGATAGCTGTTCTTGATGGGTCCATCCGAGTTGATCACCAGCAGATCGCGAGGACTGATGTGCGCGCCCATCCCGCGGGCCTGGAACTGCTTGGCCTCCGCTTCGAGCAGAAAGGTCCTTGCAGGTGCCAGTTGCCTCTCGAAATTCTCCGGCGTAAGGCGGCAACTGAAAACTTGCCGGCCGATCCCCGTGTGCCCGCCATAATCGAGATCGTAGGTGAGGCTCAAACCGTTGTCGATACTGGGTAAGGCGTAAATGCAAGCGTCCCCGGCAGCGATGGTGATCGGTCGGGTGATTACGAATTCCTTTCGCACGACGTTTTGCTCGACCACGCCGACGCGCTTGAGGATCTTGAAATACTCAGCACAACTGCAATCGGGGGCCGGCAGCTCCGGGCCGTACACGTCGATGAACAGGTTGTCGATCTCCAAAGCATTGACCGCGGCCAGACAGTGCTCGACCGTCTCGACACAGGCGCTCCCGTTCTGGATCGTCGTGCGGCGACTACGCTCGACAATATTGGAGGCCGTGGCGCGGATCCGGACCGGCTCGGGAGCGTCGATGCGGACGAACGTAATACCCGAATCCTCCGGAGCGGGACGGAAGACGACCTTGGCTTCTTTGCCTCCGAACAGCCCCCGGCCGCGTACTTTGGCTTCACCTTTTATCGTCTTCTGTAGCTTCAAGGTCTTCGACCCTCTTGCCCAGTTGCTTGAGCTGCTCAGCCATCTTGGGCAAACGCATAATCAAACCGACGGTTCTCAGGGCCTCCTTTCGCTCGAGCGCCGGGGTCCAGGCCATTTTCAGTCCGGCCGGGACACTGCTCATCAGCCCCGCCTGGGCGCCGACCATGACGCCCTCGCCGATCTGGATGTTGTCCGCCAGGCCGACCTGTCCGGCCAGCACGACCCCGTCGCCGAGCTTACAGCTACCGGAAATACCGACCTGAGCGGCAATCAAACAACATTTACCAATGGCAACATTATGCGCGATTTGGACAAGATTGTCGATCTTTGTTCCGGCTCCGATGGTCGTATCGCCGAACTTGGCCCGGTCGACGCAGGTATTGGCCCCGATCTCGACGAAGTCCTCGATGACCACGCCGCCGTTGTGCGGGATCAGCCGATGGGCGCCGTCAATGAACGAATACCCGAAGCCGGTCGCTCCGATCGTGGCGTTGGCCTGGATGATCACATGGTTGCCCAAGCGGCAGTTGTGATAAACGACCACGTTGCCGTCGAGCCGACAATGTTCGCCGATTCTGGAATTCTCCCCGATCTTGCACCCGGCGGCGATGACGCTGTGGCGCCCGATTTGGACTCCGTCCTCGATGACGACGCCCGCGCCGATACAGGCGCCTTCGGCGAGGGTGACGCGCTGCCCGATCTTGGCGGTCGGATCGATCCCTTCGGCGGGAGGCTTGAGCTTCGGCGCAAAGAGGTTCAGGGCTTCGATCAGGGCGGCGCTGACGTTCTTGACGACCAGTTGCGGCTTGTCGAGTCCTTCCACGGAGGCCGAGACGAGAACCGCTCCGGCGCGGGAGCGGCCCAGAGCAGTTTTATGCTTGTCGCCTGTGATGAACGTCACATCCGTCTCGCCCGCCGCCTCAACCGGGGCCACGGACGCGATGGGCTTGTTGCGATCCCCGGTCCCGCCCACCAACTCGGCGCCGAGGCGCTCGGCCAATTGTCCTATCGTCACTTCCATAACAGATTGCATATCATTGCTTGAGCAGGGAGTCCATCTTGTCCAGCTCGGCGATAACCTCACTCGTCAGATCCACACATCCGGCGCTGTACAACACCTTGTGGGTCTGGATAGCCGCCGAAAGCTGTTCGGGCCGCTGCATGGGAAACTCCGGCTCCTCGACCCCAAGCACCAGGGCCAGTCCCTTCTTTGCACCCAGCTCCTTGGTGATCCGCAGAACCTCCGGGTAGAGCTTCTGCGACCATTGATGGACTCTCATCGATATGATCTGCGGGTTATATTCCTTCAGAGCCTCCAGCTTCTTCTGCTTCTGCACCATATCTTTATATTGGTCCAGCCAGTCCGGGCTGTTGGGCACGAGGGCCGACAACCCGTTTCGCAGCGCATCGATCTGTCCGGAGAGGCTTCCTTCCTCCGCGTCCATTTGCTTCTTTTCGGCGGCCGCTCTCTCCTTGAACTTCACCGTGGCTTTGCAGTTCTGCATGGCCTGTCCGAGGTGAACGACGCCGACGTTCAAGGCCGGCGAGTTCGCCAACGGCTGAGCCTGACCGAATTCATGCACCAAGAACAGAACAACAATGACCGTCAAGAAAGCCGAAATCAGCGTTTTCGTCCTCATTACATTAGTCCTTTCCAGATTCACATTTGGGTTTGCCATTCACCGTCAACTAATACAATCTCCCCATGTAGAAGCTGAAGACCTGCGTTTCGTCCTCATCATCCTTCTGCAAAGGCGTTCCGATCTCGAATCTCATAGGCACGCGCGTACCGAGCAATTGAGGTATGGTGATTTGTATGCCCGTGCCGATAGAGACGCGGTATCTGCCGGTATCGACGGTCCCGCTGTCCATAAAGAACAAAGCCGAAATGTTCTCCCCGATCAGAGGCACAACCATCTCGGTGCTGGCCAGGAAGATCGTGTCACTGCCGATGGGGTCCTTTCGCACGGGGTTGGGGACGTGCGTTTGGAGGCCGCGTGTGCTCACGCCACGATACTCGAAGCCTCGCAGGCCATAGGTTCTCGTGCCGCCAGCGTAGAACTTCTCGAAGGGGGGCGCATCGCCGACCACGCTGCCGGCAAGGAACTTTGTCGCCAGCACGGTCTTTCGTTCGAGCACGTCCTCGTACAACGTCCTGTACCCCACGACGCTGCCCAGCAAGATTCCGAAATCATCGTCGCCGGTGAGCTGCTCGTAACCGATGTCGAATTCATACCCTTTGCTCGGCTCGATGATATCATCCGTGGCGTCTCGACCGAGGCCGACCCGGGCGCCCATGAGCAGATTGTTCCCTTTGACGTCGTAGATTTCTTGCGGCGCGTCAAAGTCGATATGTTCGACCTCGACGTTTTCGACGCGGAACCCAAGCCGGGTGCGCCAGCGGCTCTTGTGCCGCTTCTCGAACCCCACGTAGCCTTTGGTCCTCTGCTCGTCGTAGCTCTCCCGCCACCGTTCCCAACTCGACCCGGCTATGTCGAGCGAGGTGGGCCTTTCGCGGAAGTAGGGCTCCGTAAAGTTGACGGAATAGTAGCTGACCTCCGTGCCCGGAGCGAGGGTCATCGAGAGCTTCTGGCCCGCGCCTTTGAAGGCTTGCATCTTGAGCAGCTCGTCAAGACTTTGGGGCCAGTCCCTGTAGTCGAAGTTGCGCTGGGAAAAGATGAACTGGCCGATGACGCCGCTATCGCTCCCGATGGCGACGCCGGGGTTGAACATCCCCGTCAAGCCTTCTTTGACGTCCACCTCCGCGTCCCGGCGGTCCGCCGCGCCGTCGGCGGGCGGAACCGGTTGAACGATAACCCGCTCCGACGAGGTCATGGCGCGCAGGTACCTTTCCAACTGGCCGCCCCCTTGTTTCGGGGCCATGTCGGCGTTGTACAGTTCGCCCGGCACGAAATCATACTCGTTCAATATCCGGCGGAACACCTTGTCTTGCGTCTCCTCGTTGCCGATGATATCCACCTTGCCGATGCGGAATTGCTTGCCCTCCTCGACGGTGAACACCACGTCGACAGCGTTAGGCTCGGCCACAAAACTCGGCGCTTCCTGAACGCTGGCGTCGATAAAGCCGTTCTCGCGATAGAGCTTGAGCATCTTCTTGGCCTGGGCCGCGGCTTTTTGCCGGTAGTAAATCCCTCCCGGCTCCAGCTCCAGCCCGGCAAGAAGCGTCTTGTCGTCGTAGTAGGTATTGCCCCGGAGGATGATGTTGCGCACGTGATAGAGCGGTCCTTCGTCGATGATGAACGTCACGTGGGCCTGGCCCTCGACCGCAATGCGGTGATTGAGGTACCCGCGCTGATAGTAGAGCGTGCGCAGCCTCTCGACGTCGGCGGCGATCTTCTCCTCGGTGTAGTAAGCCGGCCAGAGAATCCACTCGCGGGTCCCCGTCTTTATGGCTTGTCGAAGGTCGCTGGTCTTCAGGGCGTGGTTGCCCTCGAAGCCTACCGACAGGATACGAATTCTCAGACCGGGAACGACAGTGTAAATGACTTTGCCCTCGGAGAGCTTCTCTCTGTTGAGCATGACTTCCGCGTAGGGATACCCCTTGCTTCGGTAGAATTCGGCCAGGCTGATTCGGCCCGACTCGGCCAGGACCGGGTCGAGATAGTCACCCACTGCAAAATCCAGCTTCTTCAGCAGAGTCTTGCGCTTGTACTTGCGATTGTTCCGAAACTCGATCTCCCTGATCGTGCCGAACTCGCCTGTGACGCCGGCGCCCTTGGACTTGGCGGCGCTCCCGCCGCCGGGCCGGCTTGAAGCCCCATACAAGACCGGACTTGAAAGCGTCATCAACGTCAAGACAATCCAGATCGTTCTTCGCATTCTGTATCTCAGTCCCTTGTCCGCCGGGAGCCGAAAGGCCGTAAAAGTGCCTAGAGTTTGAAGTGACTAAAGTGCCTAAAGTTGACAGTGGCGCTTGTACACTTTGGCTCACTTAGTTACGTTGTCTCGAATCCCAGCCCTCAGATCAAAACGGCGCCACCGGCTCGCCTGCGTGAGAGGCGTTCTCGAACCGAGTGACTCTTTCCCTGAATACCAGTTTCACAGTCCCGGTCGGACCGTTTCGCTGCTTGGCGATAATCACCTCCGCCGTATTAATCTTGTCCGGATTGTTTTCTTCCCAGTCCGGCTCGTCTCTGTGATAGTACGCCTCGCGGTGCAGAAGCATGACGACATCGGCGTCCTGCTCAATACTACCGCTCTCTCGCAAATCGCTCATCCTCGGCCGATGCCCTTCCCGTCCTTCCGGCGCCCGGTTCAACTGACTCAAAACGACAATGGGGACGTTCAACTCCCGGGCGATGGCCTTGAGATAGCGCGAAATAGTTGTGATCTCCTGCTGACGTGACTCAATGCGCCCGGAGCCGAGATGCATCAACTGCAAATAATCCACTATGATACAACGAATATCGAACCGGCTCTTGAACCGCCGGGCCTTGGCGCGAAGCTCGAGCGGCGTGAGCGTTGACGTATCGTCGATGAAGATCGGCGCCTTTGCCAGCTCATCACAGGCATCGGCCAGTTTCCTGAAATGCTCGTCGCCCAACATGCCTCTGCGCACCTTCTGACTATCGATCTCGCTGATGCTGCACAAGAACCGCTCCGCCAACTGCTGGCGGCCCATCTCGAGCGAGAAGATCGCCGTCGGGATTTTCTCGACCAGGCCGAGGTGCTCGGCCATGTTCAACGCCAGTGACGTCTTGCCCATGCTCGGCCGGCCCGCGACGATAATCATCTCGCCGCTTTGGAGCACGCAGGTCAGCTCGTCAAGCTCGTAGAAGCCCGTCGGCAAACCCGTCACGTGGACGCCCTGAC